>JAKANG010000461.1 GCA_021812505.1 Pseudomonadota bacterium | reverse complement strand
TTTGGGGCGAGGCGCGCAAGGAAGCGGCGCGACTCATCGACGAGACGGATATAACGGGCGTCGAGACGAGGCAGGCCCGCGACCGCATCGCCGAGAGGCTCGCGCTCTACTTCGAAACGGCGCTGGCCGAAAGCGTCAGGCTCTTTCAGCACAAGATGAAAGCCGCCGCGCTCGAACACCGAAAAAGGGCCGGCGCGCTGATCGAATTGGTCCGGAAAACCGCGGCGGATCTTCTCGACATCGAAGCCGCGCCGCCGCGCAACGAAGAGGTGTTCCAGTTCAGGCGCGAGCCTTATTGGGTCGCGCCGGAGCCTTCGCTTTCCATGATCGACGTATCGGCCGGCGCATTGTCGCGTCTTTTGCCCGCGGCGCTGCGACAGCGGCGCGCGAAAGAGCAGCTGGTCGGCGACACCGAGCGGGCGGCGCTGCGGAATGTCGCCAATCTCGATTGGTCGCTCCGACAGAATATCGAGGAGTCCATGCGCGATTTCGAGGCGGCTTTGAGCAACCAGCTTGGTCAGGCGCTGCGCGCCACACGTGAAGCCCTGCGCATCGCGATTGAAAAACGCGCGGCGCGCAGCGCGGCGATCGAAAACGAAGTCGCCGAAGCCAAACGCGTCGTTGAGGCCCTTTCCGCCATTCTGGAGGACCTTCGCGCCGAACAATCCGCTGCGCCAATTGAAGGAGCTCCCGCATGCTAAGGCTTTCCCGGGCGCGCGTGATCGGCGACATCGAACGGATCGTCAATGAGGCCTGCCCGGCGCGGGGGCTTCATCGATGGATGGCGAAGGGCGCGGAATGCACGGTCGAACGCCATTCCTTTTCGGGCTCCGGCTATGGCTTCCAAAGCGAAATTCTTCGCGTGCGCTACCCCGCGACCCATCCGAACTGGGAAGTTCTGCAGGTCAGCGAGTTCTGGCGGCGCGGCGACGGGGAGGCCATCCATTCGACCAAATGGCTCAAGCTTCTTTCCGGCAAAAACAATGACGTGTTGAAATGGATCGCGGGAAGCCGCGAATGACCTCGTCCGTGTTTCGGCTGGCGATATTGACGGCGTGAGCGACGGATCGGTCGCCCACGGCCTCGCTTTGATCGCCTCCGACAGCGCGCAAAGGGGGTGAATGCAATCGCCCGCGCCTTGAAGGCGCGGCGACAAGCCGCGGCGGCGTTCACAATCCATTTGGGTCGCGGCGTCGAAATGTGTAAGTTGTTGCACGCGGAGTACTGGCCATGGCTGACCTTCGAGCCGCAGTTCCGAAATGCGCTGGTTCCATTGACAGGCAACCCGCCCCCCAGGCGGGCGACATTCACGTCTGCGCCTTGCTGCCAGAGGTGGAAACCGCGCTCTCAACTCTCCAATGCGCCATGGCGGCCGCTGAAGGCTTCGCGGCCGATATCTGCGCCGCACACGTCGGCTTCGATCCAAAATATTCCTTTGTGGATGCGGAGGAGCAGGACATTCAACAATTGCGCAACCTGTTCGAGGGCGCGCCCGAGGCGCGAACCGCCCAGATCAAGGCGACGGTCGACGCCTTCGTCGCCTCCCACATCAATGGGCCTCAAATCACTTGGCATGACGACCACGGCGATATCGCCGCCAATGTGAAGCTGGAGGCATATTCATCCCGTCTCATGGTAATCGGCCGGCCGGTCCACATGGACGCCGCCGACGCGCTGCACAGCGCCCTTTTCGACGCCCATCGCCTCGTCCTCGTCGCGCCGCGTGACGCCAGCAGCGCCGAAAGAACGATCGGCCGGCATATCGTCATCGGCTGGAAGCCAGGAACGCCGGTGGAGCGGGCGGCGGAAGCCGCTCTGCCATGGTTGAGAAAGGCGGAAAAAGTCAGCGTCATTTGGGTTCCGAAGGGCGGAAAGGCCCCCTATGACGCCAGCGGGCGCCAATTCTTCGAGCGGCTTGGGATTGCAGCAAACGTCATCCGCCTGGAGCCCAACGGTCAAAGTGTCGGCGCCCAGTTGCTCGCCGAAACCACGCGCCTCGGCGGCGACTGCCTCCTGATCGGCGCCTTCCGGCACAGCGCGCTTTGGAATGCGCTTCTCGGCGGCGTGACCCACGACGTTCTGGCGCACGCCGAAATTCCGGTCTTCATGATGCGGGCGAGATGAGGACGAAGACCGAGACCCGGTGTCCCCAAATAGTAAGGCTGTCACCTGATTAGCCGTCGGTTCCCGCCGAGGCGATGCGAACGGTGCTAGAAGGGCTCTAAAAGGAAGGTCTGCTTCCTGACAAGTTCTCGCCGTTCGATCTACGCTCGCGTCCCGCCCAACCTTTCCCTTGCCGGCGACTTCGGTGGTGGGCCGCTTCCGCCGGTTCCTACCTTTGCATCGAGCGCGCAAGCTCCTCTAAATTTAGTCGGTGTGTGCGTGAACCGGAAAGGCACGGTTTAAAGATTGGGAATGAGATGGCGTGGCCGAATGCGAAAATCACACCCTCGCCTACGATGAGGTCAGGCTTGTCGGTGGCGTCTCGGTGGTATCTTGCCGCAAAAACAAAGGCGGCAGCTAAAAAGCCGCCGTGCCAATCCTTTGTTTTTCTATGAAAAATTGGAGCGGGCGAAGGGATTCGAACCCTCGACCCCAACCTTG
>JAKANG010000460.1 GCA_021812505.1 Pseudomonadota bacterium | reverse complement strand
ACGGTCGGTGAGCAGCACGGCGCGATCGGCGCCGACGGTCAGAGCCTTGGGCAAGGCATCCGCCGGGATCGGCGGACCCATGGTCAAGACCGTGACCTCGCCGCCGAATTTATCGCGCAGGCGGAGGGCCTCTTCGAGCGAGAACAGGTCGTAGGGGTTGATGATTGTCGGCACGCCCTGCCGCATGATCGTATTGGTCACCGGGTGGACGCGAATTTGCGCTGAATCCGGAACCTGTTTGATACAGACCACGATATGCATTCCGCGCCTCCGTTTTCCGCCGCAGGACTGTTCGCGAATGGTCTCGCAAGCTCCGTACCAAGTCACATATTGTTGATTTTACTTGTGTCTTTCAGATTATCGGCGCGCGCCGCGACAGTCTTGGGGCCTTTCTTGTCGGCTTGCCGACAATGTCGTCAGAGCGTCGTCAGATCGGACAGGGGCACAAAGGCCTGGCCAGGCTTGCCCGGCGTCGACGGGTCGCGATCCTTCAGCACCTTGAATAGGCGCGTCTCGATCGGGCTCCTGGCCTCGAATTCGGCATAGGCCGCCTGCAATGCCGCGCGGCAGGTCTCCACGGTTTCGGCCTCGTCGCCGCTGGTCAGGGACGCGATATGCTGGCCCATGCGCTTGAGAATGTGAAGACGGCTGACCGAGACGATTTTCGCATCGTAGGCCACCCCCAGCGCCTCGAAAAACTCCTCCGCCGCGCTCAGATTTTTTAACTTGTCGAGGATCGGGCTCATGGTCAGCTCCTTCATTGCACGACGATGGTCTCGGGGTCGGGGTTGCCGGGTTCGCTGCGATTGCGACGCGTTGATTCCGGCCGGCGAATTTCGGCCAGCCGCACTTCGAGGAAATTCACCCTGTCGATCAGATAGGACAGAGCCTCGCCGACCGGATCAGGCATCAGATGATGATCGAGGTCGACGCGTCCGCCTGCAAGAATGCGGCGCTGGTCCAGGCTGCGCACGATGCGGCCCGGAATGCCGACCACCGTGGCCCCGGGCGGGACATCCTCGACCACCACCGAATTGGCGCCGATACGCGCCTCCCTGCCAATGGTGATGGGGCCGAGAATTTTCGCGCCCGCGCCGCACAGCACGCCGTCTTCCAAACTCGGATGGCGGCGTCCCGGCGTCCAGGACACGCCGCCGAGCGTCACCCCGTGATAAAGCGTCACGTCGGCGCCGATGACAGCGGTGGCGCCGATCACCACGCCAGCGCCATGATCGATGAAAAAGCGCGGGCCGATGGTCGCGGCGGGGTGGATGTCGATATTTGCGGCAAAACGCGACAGCCAGGCCAAAAGCCGCGCCGCGAAAAACCAGCCGCGCCGCCACAGCCAGTTGGCGAATCGGTAGTGGATGACGGCATGGACCCCGGGATAGGTGAGCAGGATTTCCCATTTTCCGCGCGCCGCGGGATCGCGGCTGGCGACGCAGGCCACGTCCTCGCGCAGCAGAGCGAAAATTTCCCGAAAGGACGGTCTGCTCATGCGCTGGCTTCCTCAGCGCGCTCCCGGGCCTCGCGGGCAAGGCGCAGCACCAGATGTTCGGGCAAGGGCGCCTTGGCGACCTGCGCCAGCGCCTTGATCCTTTCGAGAACCCGCGCGGCGGCGTCAGTGTCGAGCTCGAGACCGGAAGGGCCGCAGACGGCGCGCAGAGCCGCATGGCCGGAATGCTTGCCGATGACGAGTTTATGCGCGCGGCCGAGCAGCGCCGGATCGAGTCCCTGATACGTGCGGACATCGGCGAGCAGTCCGGCGACATGAATTCCCGATTCATGGGTGAAGATATCGGCGCCGACGATGCTTTTCGCGCGCGGGACGACATCGTTGGCGGCGCTGGCGGCGAGATGCGCCAAGGCGCCGAGCCTTTGCGGATCGACACGAGTCGTCATGGCCGTCGTGCGCGCCAGAGCGACGCAGACCTCTTCCAGCGGGGCGTTGCCGGCGCGCTCGCCCAACCCCAGCACGGTGACGCTGGCGTGGCGGGCGCCGGCGCGGATGGCCGCCAGCGTGTTGGCGGTCGCGAGGCCAAGATCGTCATGGCCGTGAAATTCCAGCGCCAGGTCGGTCTCGTCACGCAAGGCCCTGACCGCCTCATAGGTCGAGAAGGGATCGAGCAGGCCCAGCGTGTCGGCGAAGCGCAGACGGAAGGCCCCTGCCCGCTCGGCGGCGCCGGCGATCAAGGCGACATCGCGCAGTTCGGCGCGGGAGGAATCCTCGCCGCCCAAAGCGACCTCCAGGCCTTTGTCCCGGGCGTAGCCCACCATGCGGGCGACCCGCTCGGCGGTTCCTTCGGGGCCGCACTTCAGCTTGACCTGCATGTGCAGGCGCGACATGGGCGCGGAAATATTGACCCGGCGCAGGCCGGCGGCGCAGGCCGCGTCGATGTCGGCCCGGTTGAGGCGGCACCAGGCCATGACGTGAACATTGCGGCAAGCGTCCGCGATCGCCGCCATGGCCTCGATCTCGCTGCCGCCCATGGCCGGCGTGCCGGCCTCGATCTCGTCCACGCCGGCTGCCGTCAGAGCGTGAGCAAGGGCAAGCTTTTCGGCGCGCGAAAAGGCTACGCCCGGCGCCTGTTCGCCATCGCGAAGCGT
>JAKANG010000459.1 GCA_021812505.1 Pseudomonadota bacterium | reverse complement strand
TCGACCGGCATGACCTTGCGGAACTTCGGCAGCATGGCCTCCCAATTGTCGAGAATTTTCCGCGCGCGAGTGGAGCCGGTGTGGCGCAGGTGGTTCGCGATCAGCTGGCGCAAACGCTCGGCGTCGAAACGCGACATGTCGCTCAATATGTCCACGCGGCCGTGGCTTTCGAGGTCGCCGCCCTGGTTGTTGAGCCGCCAGTTGAGGTCTTCCTCTTCGACCACCGGCTCCAGATCGACCATGGCCATGTTGCAGCGGGTCTGGAAGTCGCCCGCCTCGTCCAGCACATAGGCGATGCCGCCCGACATGCCGGCGGCGAAATTGCGGCCCGTCGGCCCGAGCACGACGACCACGCCGCCGGTCATATATTCGCAGCCGTGATCGCCGACGCCTTCCACCACGGCGACGGCGCCGGAATTTCGCACGGCGAAGCGCTCGCCGCCGACGCCGCGGAAATAGACCTCGCCGGAGATCGCGCCATAAAGCACGGTGTTGCCGACGATGATCGACATTTCCGGCGTGATGTGTTTCGCCTCGCGCGGGGGATAAATGACGATGCGGCCGCCCGACAGGCCCTTGCCGACATAGTCGTTGGCCTCGCCCTCGAGCTCCAGCGTCACGCCATGGGCGAGCCAGGCGCCGAAGCTTTGCCCCGCCGTGCCCTTGGCCTTGATGTGGATGGTGTCGTCGGGCAGGCCGGCATGGCCGTAGAGGCGCGCGACCTCTCCCGACAGCATGGCGCCGACCGTGCGGTTGACGTTGCAGATGTCGGTCTCCAAACGCACCGGCGCGCCGCGCTCCAGCGCCGCGACGGAACGGGCGATAAGCTGCTTGTCGAGCGCCTTGTCGAGGTTGTGCTCCTGGAATTCCGAACGGTAGATGGTCTGGCCGTCCAGCGGCTGCGGCTTGCGGAACAATTTGCCGAAGTCGAGCCCCTTGGCCTTCCAGTGCTCGATGGCGCGGTCGCGGTCGAGCATCTGCATCTGGCCGATCATCTCATTGAAGGTCCGATAGCCCATGCTCGCCATATATTCCCGGACTTCTTCGGCGACGAAGAAGAAATAATTGATGACGTGTTCGGGCTGGC
Source organism: Pseudomonadota bacterium (assembly GCA_021812505.1). The sequence continues at coordinate 1,526 of JAKANG010000459.1, read as the reverse complement.
CCTTGAAGCGCTTGCGCAGCACCGGGTCCTGGGTGGCGACGCCGACCGGGCAGGTGTTGAGATGGCACTTGCGCATCATGATGCAGCCGGCGGCGATCAGCGGCGCGGTGGCGAAGCCGAATTCATCGGCGCCCAGAAGGGCGCCGACGACCACGTCGCGGCCGGTGCGCAAACCGCCGTCCACCTGGACGACGATGCGCGAGCGCAGGCGGTTGAGCACCAGCGTTTGATGGGTTTCGGCGAGGCCGATTTCCCATGGGCTGCCGGCATGCTTGATCGAGGTCAGCGGCGAAGCGCCGGTGCCGCCCTCGTAACCGGAAATGGTCACATGGTCGGCGCGCCCCTTGGACACGCCGGCCGCCACCGTGCCGACGCCGACTTCCGACACCAGTTTTACGGAAATATCGGCGCGGGGATTGACGTTCTTCAGGTCGTAGATCAGCTGGGCCAGATCTTCGATCGAATAGATGTCATGGTGCGGCGGCGGGGAGATCAGGCCGACGCCCGGCGTCGAATGGCGCACCTTGGCGATGACCGCGTCCACCTTGTGGCCGGGCAGCTGGCCGCCCTCGCCGGGCTTGGCGCCCTGCGCCATCTTGATCTGGATCATGTCCGAATTGACCAGATATTCGGTGGTCACGCCGAACCGGCCCGAGGCGACCTGCTTGATCGCCGAGCGCAGGGAATCGCCGTTGGGCAAAGGCTTGAAACGGTCGGACTCCTCGCCGCCCTCGCCGGTGTTGGACTTGCCGCCGATCCGATTCATCGCCAGCGCCAGCGTGGTGTGGGCCTCGCGCGAGATCGAACCGAAGGACATGGCGCCGGTGGCGAAACGCCTGACGATTTCGCTCGCCGGCTCGACCTCGGAGAGCGGAACCGGCTTGCGGCCGTCTTCCGCGGCGTCCTTCAGGCGGAACAGCCCGCGGATGGTCAGCAGGTCCTCGGACTGGTCGTTGAGCAGCTTGGCGAAGGCGCGATATTTGTCCTGGGAATTGCCGCGAACCGCGTGCTGGAGCAGCGCGACCGTATCAGGCGTCCAATTATGCGCCTCGCCGCGCAGCCGATAGGCGTAATCGCCGCCGACGTCGAGGGCGCCGCGGTAGATCGGCGCGTCGCCGAAGGCCTGCCGGTGGCGCAGGACCGCTTCCTCTGCGATCTCGTCGAGGCCGACGCCCTCGATCTGGGTCGCTGTGCCGGTGAAATAATCGTCCACCAGCGCCTTGGAGAGGCCGACCGCGTCGAAGATCTGGGCGCCGCAGTAGGACTGATAGGTCGAGATGCCCATTTTGGACATGACCTTGAGCAGGCCTTTGTCCACCGCCTTGATATAGCGCTTGACCGCCTCGTAACCGTCCACTTCGGCCGGGAATTCGTCAGCCATGTCGGCGAGGGTCTCGAAGGCGAGATAGGGATTGATCGCTTCCGCGCCATAGCCGGCGAGGAGAGCGAAATGATGCACCTCGCGCGCTTCGCCGGTTTCGACCACCAGGCCGACCGAAGTGCGCAAGCCCTTGCGGATCAGGTGG
>JAKANG010000458.1 GCA_021812505.1 Pseudomonadota bacterium | reverse complement strand
CGCCGCGATGATCAGCAGGCCGGTAAAATAATAGACTTCCTGCGGCCAGATCTGGATGAAGAAGAAATAAAAGCGGCGGTGCGGCATGTCGATCAGGACCGCCTGATTGGGCAGGTTCGGGCCGCGATCCCAGCGCAGGAAGGGCATGAGATAATAGACGCCGAGCGTCAGGACCAGCAGCGCCCATTTGATGTTGCGGAACGTGCCGTGGGTGGCCTGGGGATAGACCTTCTTGCGGGCCGCATAGAGCGGGCCGGTGATGATTGTGTCGTCGTCCATCTCGTTGTCCTGACGCAGAAAGGCGCGGAATGCCGCGACGATTGAGAAAGTCGCGCCGATCGCGCCGGCGCGCTTGACTCAGATCAACACCCATATATTCGAATATCGTGAAAAGGTCTATTTCTCATCCAACTTTTTTTCGCGCGCCGGATAGCCCGACTCAGTGATGGCTCTTGCGACCGCGGGGGGGTCGCTGACGGCGGGCGCCACCGTGACGTCGCCGGAGCCCAGATCGACCTCGACTTCCGCCCCCGGCTCAACGGAAAGCACGGCTTTTTTCACGCGCGCCGCGCAATGGCCGCAGGTCATGTCGGAGACGGCGAAGGTCGTGGAAGAAGGCGTGGATTGGGGTTGGGACGACATGGGCTTGTCTCCATCTGAAAGGGAAGGGACGGCAAATTGCCGCAGGCGCAGGGCGTTGCCGAGGACGAAAAGGCTCGACGACGCCATCGCGGCGGCGCCGAGGCTCGGATTGAGCATGATTCCGAAGGCGGGATAAAGCGCGCCCATCGCCACGGGGATCAGAACGACGTTATAGCCGAAGGCCCAGCCGAGATTCTGCTTGATGTTGCGCAGGGTGGCCCGCGACAGGGCGAAGGCCTGCGCCACCTTGCCGAGATCGCTCGACATCAGCGCAACCTGCGCGCTTTCGACCGCAATGTCGGTCCCCGCCCCCATGGCGATTCCGACTTCCGCGGCGGCCAGCGCCGGCGCGTCGTTGATCCCGTCGCCGACGAAGGCGACAGGTCCAGATCGGCTGAGCTCGCGCAAGGCCGCCACCTTGCCCTCGGGCCGCCGGCCGGCGAAAATTTCGTCGACGCCGATTTTTTGGCCCACGAAACGCGCAGTGGCCTCGCGGTCGCCGGTGATCAGAGCAACGCGCAGGCCGAGTTCGTGCAGAGCCTTCACCGCCAGCGCGGCCTGAGGGCGCGGCGGGTCGGAAAAGGCGAAAAGTCCCGCGGGCTTGCCGTCCACCGCGATGAAGAAGCAGGAGGCGCCCTGCCCCGCCAGATCCTCGGCCGTCCGCGCGAAGGTTTCGGCCGTGGCGCCAAGCGAGTCCAGAAACTCCGCCGAGCCGACCGCGACTTTTCGGCCCTCGACCTCGCCGGTCACGCCGAGGCCGGGCTGATAGGCGAAATGCGCGACCTGTCCCGCGTCGCCTGAGCTCTTTATTCCCCGCGGGGCTTGGCGGGCCTTGGCCGCCTCCACCAGCGCCCGGCCCAGGGGATGTTCCGAGCGCGCTTCGACCGCCGCCGCAAGCGCCAGGAGATCATTCGCCTCGAAACCTTCTCCCGCGACGATCCGGGTCAGGACCGGCCGGCCTTCGGTGAGCGTCCCCGTCTTGTCGAAAGCGACGGTCTTGACGCCGCACAGAGTCTGCAGAGCGTCGCCCTGGCGGAAGATCACGCCCAGCTCCGCCGCCCGCCCGGTCCCCGTGACCAGGGCCGCCGGCGTGGCGAGGCCCATGGCGCAGGGGCAGGCGATGATCAGCACATTGACAGCGCTCACCAAGGCGAGGGTCAGATTGGACAGGCCGGCGAAATAGAGCCAGAACGCGAAAGTCGCGAGAGCCGCCGCCATCACGGCGGGCACGAAGATCGCGGTGACGCGGTCGGCGAGGTCCTGGATCGGCAGCCGCGCGCCCTGCGCCGTCTCGACCATGCGGATGACGTCGGCGAGAAAGGTGTCGGCGCCGACCTTGGTCGCGCGGAACGCGAAGGCGCCGGCGAGATTGACGCTGCCGCCTGTGACAAGGTCGCCAGGTTTTTTCGCCACGGGCGCCGCTTCGCCGGAAATGAAGCTCTCGTCGACATGGCTGGCGCCTTCGGTCACCACGCCATCGACCGGGATCGACTCGCCCGGTCGCGTCTCGATGATGTCGCCGACCAGGACCTGTTCGACCGGAAGGTCGAGGACGGCGGCCGTTCCATGTCCATTCTGGCGCCTGACATGGGCGATCTTCGGCTGGAGCCGCGCCAGCCTGCCGATGGCGTCCGCGGCCCGGCCGCGCGATCGCGCCTCCAGCCAGCGCCCGAGCAGGATGAAGGCGACGATGGTGGCGGCGGATTCGAAATAGGAATGGCGCGCGCCCTCGGGCAGAATCTGCGGCGCGAACGTCGCCAGCAGCGAATAGAGGTACGCCGCGCCGGCCCCGAGCGCGACCAGGGCGTTCATGTCCGGCGCGCCGCGCAGCAACGAAGGCAGACCAAGGGTGAAGAAGCGCCGGCCGGGACCGAACAGCACGAATGTGGTCAGCGCGGCGATCAGGACCATCAGAAATTGATGGCCGAAGACGCCATGAAGCCAGGCGGCGAAGGCCGGCGAGGCATGCCCCCCCATTTCCAG
>JAKANG010000457.1 GCA_021812505.1 Pseudomonadota bacterium | reverse complement strand
TCGCCCCCGCTGCCGCTCTACATTGCGCTCGGCACCTCGATTCCCATGAGATCGAGGGCGGCGCAGAGCTGTTGCCGCAACAAGCGAACCAGGGCCACCAGAAAGCGGCGGCGCTCCGGATCGGCTTCCGTCAGGACCGGATGCTTGTGGTAGAAGTTGCTAAACGCCTGCGCCAGTTGAAAGGCGTACTTGGCCAGGAACGCCGGCTCGGTGGTGAGCACGCACTGTTCGACGACGGCGTCCAGGCGTTCGGCGAGCCAGATCAGCGCCCACAGCCCGTTTTCGGTTTCCAGGTAGCGTCCCCATTCCGCCCGAAGTTCCAGCGCCCGGTTCTCGTCGAGCAGCGGCGCAAGGCCGGGATCCTCGGCCGATAAGGCGGCGGCCTTCTTTAAAATGGTTCCGGCGCGCACGGCGGCGTATTGGACATAGGGTCCGGTCTCGCCTTCGAAGCTGAGTGCCTCATCCAAGTCGAAGGCGATGACGGCGGTCTTGGTGAACTTGAGGAGGAAATAGCGCAGCGCGCTCACCGCGATGGGAAGGGCGAGGGCGAGCTGTTGCTCGCGCGAGGAACTCGGCTGGCGCTTGGCGACTTCTTCCCAGGCGCGCCACTGGAGTTGGTCGATCAGGTCGTCCGCCTTGATGCCGAGGCCCTTGCGGCCGGAGACCTCGAGGTAAGGCCGGTGGGCGTCCTCCTCGCTCAAGCGGTAGCCCAGTTGCTCCGCGCAGCGCGGGGTGAGCGCGACCATCTCGTAGCTGAAGTGAATGCTGTGCCGGGCCGCTTCCTGAAATCCGAGCGCCTCCAATCCTTCGACCACGATCTCCTGAAGGTAGCTCTGGCGTACATCGATGACGTTGAAAACCCAGGTGGCCTGCCCGAAGGGCGGCACTGGCGCCTGGGCCTCGGGCGCGGCCGTGCTCGCCCAAACGCCGTCCTGAAAGCGGCGATAGGCAAAGTCGCGGCCGAGCAGGCCGAGCTTCCAGAGCTGGTAGGCGATATCCTTGCCGACGTAGGTCACGGTGCCGTTGGAGCGGACGATCACCTTCGATTCCGCCGCCCCCGGATCGCCGTCGCCGAGGGCGTCGCCAGCCGCCTGCGGCCGATCCATCACCCAGCAGCCGGCGTTCTTGCCTTCCATCTCCAGGCGGATGGCGCCGCGCTGCTGCAGCAGCGTGAAGGCGGTCTCCCAGAAATGCAGATGCAGAATTTCGCTTTCGCGCGGCAGCAGATCGTAGCCGACGTTCAGCCGCGCCATTGTGCGCAAATGAGCGCGGACGATGGCGCTGGAGATCGCTTCGGCCAGCGCCGCCGTCGGCGGCGTGGCGGCTTCGATGGCATGCAGCGTCTCGCCGCGCCAAGCCAGTGCGTCGGGGTGCTCTTCGTAATGGCGCGAGACGGCGGCGTAGAGGTCCCAGCATCGGTAGTCGAAGGAGTTGTGGGGCCGCGGCAGGCGGCGATCCGGCGCATCCAACGCCAACGCCTGCGGCGATGGGCTCAGACGGCCCTCGGCGATCGCATCTTCGCGCCTCCGCTCGAAGCCGGCGATCGCGGCCTCGACCGCGGCCGGCGTTTGCCCCTCCAGGCGCTCGAAGGCGACGACGACATCGGCGACTTGGACGCCAGTGTTGTCGATGTAATTCTGCACCTCAACCTGCTCGCCGCGGCGGCGCAACAGGCGGACGAAGGTATCGCCGAGCACGGCGTTGCGCAGATGGCCAACGTGCGCCGCCTTGTTGGGGTTGATGTTGGTGTGTTCGACGATCGCCTTGCCGCCCAGCCGCGGTTCGAGCGCGGCGTCGCGCGCCTGCCAGGCGGCGAGAGCGCGGCCGCGCTCCACGAAGACGTTCAGGTAGCCGCTGCCGGCGACTTCGACGCGCGCGAAAATGTCGGGAAGGCGAAGGCCCGCCTGCATCTCCTGTGCGATCTGGCGCGGAGCGCGGCGGAGCTTCTTGGCGAGTTCGAAGCAGAGTGGCAGCGCGAAGTCGCCAAGTTCGGGACGTGGCGGCTGCTCGATGACGAGGTCGGAATGATGGAGTCCGTACGCGTTGCGGAGATGTTCCAGCACCGCCCGGCGAAGCTGCTGTTCAAGCGAGAGAACCATGGGAGATCAACGTTGATTATCGCCTTAATCCCCCTCGGCTCCGCTGTGCGTGCGCGTCGCCGAGCGATGTTTTGGAGAGTGGCAGAGGCCCACGCCCCACACGCGGCGGCCTCGTCCTCTCGACGGAGATGAGCGCAGCGACGGAGCGGACCGTCCCGGAAGCCCTGGGCCCGGTGGGCCTTCCGGCCGTTGCGGTCGCGCCGCTGGAAACCCTTGCCTGGCGGAGCCACGCCCTGCAGCCTAACTACCGCTGCAGCAGCGCGCGCAGGCGGGCAATGACGTGGGGAATGTCGTACGGCTTGGTGAGGTAGTCCGCCGCGCCCAAGCGCGTCGCCGTCACAACGTGTTCGATCGAGGCGCGGCTGGCCGAGACCAGGACGTGGTGAATTAGACGATCGTCGCGAATGCGCCGCAGGATCGTCATGCCGTCGATCTCCGGCATTTCGCTCTCGATGACCATGGCGCGCGGAACGACCGAGCGGTCCGCGCCGGCGAGCATCTGCATCGCCGCGAACCCGTCGCGCACC
>JAKANG010000456.1 GCA_021812505.1 Pseudomonadota bacterium | reverse complement strand
GGCGCGCAAGCCGGCGCTGTCCAGGTTGGCGATGCGCTTGTTGACCGCGTCCAGCATGGCCTGGGCGGCCTGGGTCAGGGGCGGCGCCTCTTGGGCCTGGGCCGGCGACAAGGCGCCGGCGGCCAGCCGCTACTGACCTTTCCCAATGGGTAACCGGCGGGTGGCGAATCGGATTCGCCGCCCGTTTCCGTGCTGCTAGACTGCCCGGCCGGTCAGCGACAGGACGATCAGGACGAAAGCGCAGGTCAGCGGCAGTAGCGCGAATGTGCTCAGCCGCATCATCCAGGCGTGATGCGCGCCCGAATGCGCCGCGCCGAGATATTTGACGCGCGCGCGAGGAGTGCGGAAGGTGGATTTTTGGGTCATCGGGCGCGCCTCTAGCGAATGACGAATGAGACGATCCACAGCAGGACGGTGAGGACCGCCGCGCCGGCGAACGAGCCGACGGAAAGCCTGTCGCGGGCCTTCGCCTCAAAGCCCTTGCCCGCGTCCCATATCGCATGTCGCAGGCCGCCCATCACATGCAGCATCAGCACGAATGTATAGCCGAGCAGGACCAGTTGGCCGAGCCATGAGCTGAACAGGGCGGAGGCGAAGTCGAAGCTGCGGTCGTCGCCGGCCGCCGCGAAGAGATAGAAGGCCAGCAGCAGGGTGCCGGCGTAAAGCGCGGCGCCGGTGAAGCGATGGGCGATGGAGGCCGCCATGGTCGGCGACCATTTGTAGATCTGCAGATGCGGCGAGAGCGGGCGACGCTGCTCCAGCGGAGACGGGCTGGGTTTCGCCATCGAGTCCCCCTTTCGTTCGGACAGTCGCGGTTTGCGCGGCGCTGCGGCAAACCGTGGAACACAAATAAACCCGAGGATTGACAACAATCACTAATGTAAACGCGTGCACCGCGCAATTGGATCGGCCTCAGCCCTTCGAAGTAGGCGGAAAGATTTCGCGCAACGTCCCGGGACGCGCCGGCCGTTTCGACTTCGGCGTGGAAAACATGCGAATTTGCCCCATTCGCGGACCCGTGTCTTGCTTTCGCAATGCAAAGCAGCCAAAGCTAGGGCGGTTGGAGGCGAACAGATGTTGTCATTCGGCATGAACGCTCGCGCCGGCGTGGCTTTCGGATCGGGGCGGGCGCCGGTTCGCCGGGGCGCCCGCGTTGTCGCCGCCGGCCTGATCGCCTTCGGCCTCATAGCCTGTCTTCTGCCCGCCCCGGCTTCGGCGGCGGCGCGGCTCTATATGAAATCGGGCGGCGAGAACCGCACCGCCGTCATTATCCAACATGAGGCGCTGAAACTGCGCCGCAGGCCGCTGGTCATCGTCCTGCGCCCCAGGAGCGCGCCCGGCCCAAAACGCCATCGCCTCGCATTTCAGGAAATCGTCGAATCGCGCAAGCCGGTGTTCATCTATCCCGAGCCTTTGGCCGCCGGTTGGCCCGTCGCCGCCGGGACGAGCGCCGACCGCGAAACAACCTTCCTGCGCGATCTGATCGCTCGTTTCGTGGGCGAGGGCGTCGGGGATCCGCGCAAGATTTTCCTGGTCGGCGAATCGTCGGGCGGCGTGTTCGCCTATCGCGCGGCCTGCGCGGGCCTCGGACGTCCGATCGCCGGCATCGCGACGCTCGGCTCCGCGATGCCGGCGGATCTCGCGAATTGCGCCTTCAATCCGATGGCCTTCATCGCGGTCAACAATATCGGCAATCCCGTCGTCCCCTTCCAGGGCGGTCAGGCGACGATCGGCGGCGCCTCCTTCCAGGCGCTTCCCGCCGAAACCACCCTGTCGCTTTTCGCAACCCGGGCCGGCTGCGGCCCCAAGCGGGAGGAATGGCCGCTGACCGAACGCGATTCCCATGGCGCGACTCATGTCCGGGGCGCGGTCCTGTCCTATGCCGGTTGCAAGGCGCCGGTTGAGCAACTGCGAATCGGGTTCCCATCGCCGCACGGCCCGGCGCAGAAGCCGGCGCATTCGCCGGCCGCGCCCGTGAATGAGGGGCGCGATTTCGACGCCGCGCGCAAGGTCTGGAATTTCCTGAAGCGCAACGGCGCTTGAGACGGCCGCTTCGGCGCCTTTCCCACCGGGCGCAGAAAATTGATCCAGGTCATTGCGGAATGCGCGCAAGACGGCCTTGCCAAGGCGACATTTGTCGAATGTCGCTTTTTTTTGTCGCAAATCCATTGTATAGCGACGCCGGCCGGGCGCGGGGCCGTGAGAGCGAGACTGAAAAAATGCGTCCGCGTTAAATTGTCGCATCGCTTGAAAACGCGACGATTCGTCCATTGTCAGTTTGGCCGCAGGCCCAGAAAGAGGAAGTCATGAGCAGCGACGCTTACATTGCCGAGGCTTCGGCGGTCGAAGTTCCAGCTAGCCACCACGCCACGAGTTCCGAGGAAGCCGCCGCCCTGAAAGGCTTCATTCTCATCGCGTCGCTGGTCGTCGCGGCGGCGGTCGGGCTCGGCGCGACATACGGCATGGCGGGCGTCGGCTCGCTGGCCATCGCGCTCGCCGGCGCGATGCTGGTTTTCCTGGTTTTTCTGACCGCCGGCGAATAAGGCCGGTTTTGCGAACAGCCAAGCCCCTGCGGCGAAGACGCGGGGGCTTTTCGTTTGTGTCCGTCAGCGCGGGATCAGCGCCCAG
>JAKANG010000455.1 GCA_021812505.1 Pseudomonadota bacterium | reverse complement strand
ACCGTCCGCGACGGGTGTCTCCACGTCAGCCTGCGCAAGTCCGTTTGAGGAGGCCGCCATGATGATCGCCGATCCGGAAACGGTCCAGGCCTCTTCCGAATCCAGTCTTGAGACGGGCGTCGAGCCCGCCGCCGGTCCGGAAGAACTCATCATCATTCCGGTGCGCGACGTCGTCCTGCTGCCGGGCACGGTGACGCCGATCACCATCGGGCGCGAGGTTTCGGTCGCCGCCGCCCAGCAGGCGGTGCGCGAAGAGCGTCAGGTCGGGATCCTGATGCAACGCGATCCCAAACTGGACGAGCCGACGGCGATCGACCTCCACCGGATGGGCGCCGTCGCCAATATCCTGCGCTACATCAGCGCGCCGGACGGCACGCATCACATCGTCCTGCAGGGCGAGCAGCGCTTCCGCGTCATCGATTTCGTCAAGGAGCGGCCTTACATCGTCGCGCGGGTCCAGCGCTTCAGCGATCCCGAGACGCTCACGCCGGCGATCGAGGCGCGCTTCCGCTTCCTGCAGCAGCAGGCCGTAGAAGCCTTCGGCCTGATGCCTCAGGCGCCGCGCGAACTCGCCGAATCGGTCCAGTCGATTCCCTATCCCGGCGTCCTGGCCGATGTCGTCGCCGCCTATCTCGACATTGGCGGCGACGCCCGGCAGGAATTGCTGGAAACGCTCGACATTCCCGCCCGCATCGACAAGGTGACCAAGCTCCTGTCCGAGCGTCTCGAGGTCCTGCGGCTCACCCACGAGATCGGCCAGCAAACCAAGGCCGCCTTCGACGAGAGGCAGCGCGAGGCGATCCTGCGCGAGCAGATGGCGGCGATCCAGCGTCAGTTGGGCGAAGGCGACACGCGGGTCGAGGAAAGCCGCGAAATCAGCGAAAAGATCGCCGCGGCGAAAATGCCGAAAGAAGTCGACGAACTGGCGCGCAAGGAGCTTGCCCGCTACCAGCGCATGCCGGAAGGCGCCGCCGAGGCCGGCCCCTTGCGCACCTATCTCGATTGGCTGACGGAGCTGCCCTGGGCCTTGCCCGACCCCAAGCCGATCGACATCGCCGAAGCGCGCCGGATTCTCGACGCCGACCATTTCGGCCTGCCGAAGATCAAGCAGCGCATTGTCGAATATCTCGCCGTGCGCAAGCTCGCGCCTGGCGGCAAGGCGCCGATCCTGTGTTTCGCCGGCCCGCCCGGCGTCGGAAAGACCTCGCTCGGGCAGTCGATCGCCCGGGCGATGGGTCGCGCCTTCGTCCGCGTGAGCCTCGGCGGCGTGCATGACGAAGCCGAAATTCGCGGCCATCGGCGCACCTATGTCGGCGCCATGCCCGGCAACATCGTCCAGGCGATCCGGAAGGCCGGATCCCGCGATTGCGTGATGATGCTCGACGAGATCGACAAGATGGGCGCGGGAATCCAGGGCGATCCGGCGGCGGCCATGCTCGAGGTGCTCGACCCGGAACAGAATTTCTCGTTCCGCGACAATTACCTCGGCCTACCCTTCGATCTCTCGCATGTGGTCTTCATCGCCACGGCCAATATGCTCGACGCCATTCCGGGCCCGCTGCGCGACCGCATGGAGATCATCACCCTCGCGGGCTATACCGAGGACGAGAAATTCGAGATCGCGAAGCGCTATCTCGTCGCGCGCCAGCTCGAAGCCAACGGCCTGAAGCCTGAACAGGTCCGGATCGAGGACGAAGCGCTCGGGCGCGTCATCCGCGATTACACGCGCGAGGCCGGCGTGCGCGGCCTGGAGCGCGAAATTGGCCGGGCGCTCCGTCATGCGGCGATGAAGATCGCCGAAGGCAGCGCGGACCATGTCGAGATCACGGCGGACGGCCTGACGGAAATCCTGGGGCCGGCGCTCTATGAAAACGAAACCGCAATGCGCACCAGCGTGCCCGGCGTCGCCACCGGGCTCGCCTGGACGCCGGTGGGCGGCGACATATTGTTCATCGAGGCCGCGCGGTCGCCCGGCCGGGGGGCGCTGACCCTGACCGGCCAGCTCGGCGAAGTCATGCGGGAAAGCGCGCAGGCCGCGATGACGCTGGTGAAAAGCCAGGCCGCGTCCTTCGGCGTCGCGCCGGACATTTTCGAGAAAAGCGATATCCATATCCACGTGCCGGCGGGCGCGACCCCCAAGGATGGCCCGAGCGCAGGCGTCGCCATGTTCATCGCGCTGGTGTCGCTGCTCAGCGATCGCACGGTGCGCAGCGACACGGCGATGACCGGTGAAATCTCCTTGCGCGGTCTGGTCCTGCCGGTCGGCGGCATCAAGGAGAAAGTGACCGCCGCCGCGCGCGCGGGGCTGAAGCGGGTGTTGCTGCCCGCGCGCAACCGCCGGGATTACGACGACATTCCCGAAGACGCGCGCAAGCGTCTTGAATTCGTCTGGCTGGAGCGCGTCGAGGACGCCGTGGCGGCAGCATTCGTCCGCAGCGCCGCAACGGAAACCGGTCAATCCACGAGCTGAACGCCCGCGCGCGCCAGTTCGGCGAGCGCCGCCGCGCCGCCTTCCGCGGTGACCGGCGCGCTCGCGCAGGTCACGAGAAAGGTCGGAAAGCCGGCGGCGACGCTGTCGAGCGCCGTCGCCCGGACGCAGACGTCGAGCGCGAGGCCGCAGACCCAGACG
>JAKANG010000454.1 GCA_021812505.1 Pseudomonadota bacterium | reverse complement strand
TTCCGATCGCCCTGGCCTGGTTCGGCGACGCCGATCTCGCGCCGCATATCTGGCTGCTGCTGAAGGCGGCGCCGGTCGATTGCCAGGTGCGTTTCGGCGCGCCGATCGCTTTTCGCGCCGACAGCGACCGCAAGGCCGTCGCGCTGGAGACCGAAAACCGGGTCCGCGCCCTGGCGGAGGCGAGGACCGCGCAACTGGGCCCTGACGATAAAAATATAGGAAATTCACTGCGGAAAGGCGTAAGATCGACGCCTGAAAAAATCGATTCCGATATCGCGGAGGAAATTTGAAGTCCGATCTCGAAGCGGCCCTGGTCAAGACCGACTGGACCCCTGCCCCGTCAGACCAGGGCGCGAAGGCGACGAAGAAACTTCTCGTCAAATCCTTCGGCTGCCAGATGAATGTCTATGACGCCGCGCGCATGGCGGATGTGCTTGCGCCCGAAGGCTTTTCGGAGACGGCCGCCCCCGAGGACGCCGATCTCGTCATTCTGAACACCTGCCACATTCGCGAAAAGGCCTCGGAAAAGGTCTTTTCCGAGCTTGGCCGGCTACGGCGGCTGAAAGAGGAGCGCCGCGCCGAGGGCAAGGATCTGCGCATCGCGGTGGCCGGCTGCGTCGCCCAGGCCGAAGGCGGGGAAATCCTGCGCAAGCAGCGCGCGGTGGATATTGTCGTCGGCCCGCAGAGCTATCATCGCCTGCCGGAACTGGTGCGCCTCGCGGCGGACGGGCCGGTGATCGACACGGATTTTCCGGTCGAGGACAAGTTCAATCACCTGACGCCGCCCTCCGAAGACAGGATCAGGACGCGCGGGCTCACCGCCTTCCTCACCGTTCAGGAAGGTTGCGACAAGTTCTGCTCCTTCTGTGTCGTTCCCTATACGCGCGGCGCCGAGGCCTCGCGCGACGTGGAAAGAATCGTGGCGGAAGCCGAGGCGCTGACCCGCGCCGGGGTGCGCGAAATCACTCTTTTGGGGCAGAACGTCAACGCTTTTCACGGGCGCGGCGAGAGCAATGAGGTCTGGTCGCTGGCCCGGCTGATCGAACGGCTGTCCGAGATCGATGGGCTGGCGCGCCTGCGCTACACCACCAGTCATCCCAACGACATGACCGACGATCTGATCCGCGCCCATGGCGAGGCGGCCAAGCTCATGCCTTTCCTGCATCTTCCCGTGCAATCGGGCTCGGACCGCATTCTCGCCGCGATGAACCGCAAGCATCGGGCCGAGGATTATCTTCGGCTGGTCGAAAAAATCCGCGCGGCGCGGCCCGACATCGCCCTCTCGTCGGATTTCATCGTCGGCTTTCCCGGCGAAACCGACGAGGATTTCGAGGCCACCCTGGCCTTGATCCGCGCCGTCGATTTCGCCTCGACCTTCTATTTCAAATATTCGCCGCGTCCCGGCACGCCGGGCGCCGAGCGCGAGGATCACGTCGCGGAAGAGGTCAAGGCCGAGCGCCTCGCCCGTCTCGGCGAAAAGGTCGAGGCGCAGCGACAGGCCTTCAATCGGGCGCTGGTCGGGCGAACCGTCGATGTGCTGTTCGAGAAGCCGGGCCGGCGTCCGGGCCAGATCGCCGGCAAGTCCCCCTATCTCCAGGCGGTTCAGGCCGACGGACCCGACTCCATGATTGGCGATGTCGCGGCGGTCGAGATCGTCGAATGCGGCTCGAACTCGCTGTTCGGCCGCCTGACGGAAGAGGCGCGCTGAGCATGACCGCCTTCGAGGACGCGCTGGACAAGGCCGAGGAGGGCGCGGCGGCGGAGGCGGGGCTGACGCTCGACGACAACCGCACCGCTTCGTTGGTCTTCGGCCAATATGACCAGAATCTGGCGCGCATCGAGCGGCGCCTGAATGTTTCGCTCAACGCCAATGGCAATCATGTCGTCATCAAGGGCGAGCCCGAGGCGGTGGGTCACGCTCGGCGGGTGTTGCAGATTCTCTGGACGCGGGCGCGCTCGGGGCATCCGGCGACCATGGGCGATGTCGATGGCGCGATCCAGGAATGCGCCTTGCAGGGCAATCTTTTCCCCAGCGAGAGCCCCGGACCGCGCTCGGCCTTCGAGCAGATTTCGACACGCAAGAAAGGGCCGGTTCGCGCGCGGACGGCGGCGCAGGATCTTTATATTCGCGAATTGAAGCGTTTCGAACTGGTTTTCGCCGCAGGTCCCGCCGGCACGGGAAAAACCTGGCTCGCCGTGGGCCATGCCGTGTCCCTGCTGGAGCAGGGCGTGGTCGAGCGACTGATCCTGTCGCGCCCCGCCGTGGAGGCCGGCGAAAGGTTGGGCTTTCTGCCCGGCGACATGCGGGAAAAGGTCGATCCCTATCTGCGCCCGATTTACGACGCGCTTCAGGACTTCATGGATCCGCGCACGATCGAACGCGGCATGCAAACCGGCATGATCGAAGTCGCCCCCCTCGCATTCATGCGCGGACGCACTTTGAGCAATTCGTGCATTCTGCTGGACGAGGCGCAGAACGCGACCGCCATGCAGATGAAAATGTTCCTGACCAGGCTCGGCGAGGGCTCGCGGATGATCGTCACCGGCGATCCGACCCAGACCGATCTCCCCCCGGGCCAGAGATCGGGCCTCAATGAGGCCATCGCACTGCTGAAAAATCTCGAAGGCGT
>JAKANG010000453.1 GCA_021812505.1 Pseudomonadota bacterium | reverse complement strand
TGCTGGAGCAGACGGCGCTCGCCGTCGACCGCTCGCTGCTGATCGGCGAGGCGGTGCGCGCGGCGGCGCTCGAAGACAATGAAAGACTGCGCACGACGCTACTCTCTTCGCTCTCGCACGACCTGCGCACGCCGCTGGCGACGATTTCCGGCGCGATTTCGACGTTGCGGCAATTACGCGACCGGTTGCCGCCGGAAAAGAGAGAGGAATTGCTGGCCTCGGCAGAAGAGGAGACCGAGCGCCTCACCCGCTTCATCGCCAATCTGCTCGACATGTCGCGCATCGAATCCGGCGCCCTGAAGGCGCGGCGGGATTATCTCGACGCCGCCGACTGCATTCGCAACGCGGTCGAGCGCGCGCGAAAAGCCTTTGGCGCTGAAAGCATCGAAACGTCGCTCGCGCCGGACCTGCCCTCTATCCGCGGCGACGCTCAATTGCTCGAACAGGTCCTGTTCAACCTCCTCGACAACGCCCATAAATACGGCGGCGGCTCCAGGGTTGTCGTCCACGCGCGCCGCGAGGGCGGTGAATCGGTGATCACCGTGACCGACGACGGGCCGGGGATCAAGCCAGCCGATCTGACACGCGTCTTCGAGAAGTTCTATCGCGGCGGCAGGGCGGACGGGCGCAAAGCCGGGACGGGCTTGGGCCTCTCCATATGCAAGGGGCTGGTCGAGGCGATGGGCGGGACGATCGAAGCACAGAGCCCGGCGGCGCGCCGGCGCGGAACCCGGATCGTGCTGCGCTTCCCCGTCGCCGAGATGAAAAAGAGCCTGCCCGCATGAAACAGCGCGTCCTGATCGTCGACGACGAGGAACAGATTCTCAAATTCCTCGCCACCGCGCTGGAGGCGTCGGATTATGCGGTCATTTCCGCGCGGACCGGCCGCGAGGCGTTGCACATGATCGCCACCGCCGCGCCCGACCTCATCATTCTCGATCTCGGCCTGCCCGACATGGATGGCAAGGAAGTTCTGGCCAGGGCGCGCGCTTTCACCAGCCGGCCCATCATCGTGCTGTCCGCCCGCGACCGCGAGGCGGAAAAAATCGAGGCGCTCGACCTCGGCGCCAACGATTATGTCGAAAAGCCGTTCAGGATCGGCGAGTTTCTGGCGCGGTTGCGCGTGGCGTCTCGGCTCGCGGGAGCCGAACAGGCGAAAACGACCGTGTTCGAGGCGAACGGGCTGCGCATCGACCTCGAGCGGCGCCTCGTCACCCGCGACGGCGTGCCGGTGAAATTGACGCCCAAGGAATACGAACTGCTCGCCTTCCTGATCCATCACGCCGGCCGGGTGGCGACCCACCGCCAGATTCTCCTCAATGTCTGGGGACCGGCCCATGCCCAGGACACGCCTTATCTGCGCGTCTTCGTCGGCCAGTTGCGCGCCAAAATCGAGGCCAAGCCCGAAGCGCCCAAATTGATACTCACCGAGCCCGGCGTCGGCTATCGTTTTTGGTCGGCGGAATAGTCTGACGGCGCAACGATGGTCGATTTTTAGCGGTCTCTTCTTCGCCCGCCTAGGCGCCGAAACCGGCCCTCGCCCAATGACGGGAATCCGCCCAACTCTGCCATTCAAGACAAGGCGGCGCCTCCCGCCATTTCTGTAAACATCAAGCAAAGGTCTTTGTTGAGCCAGGAGGCGGACCGCACCAAAATGGCTTGGCAGTCGCCCTCCACAACCTCGCAGCATGATCGCCGTATACACGCACGACAATTTCACGCAGATCGCGGCAGCCATTGGCGTGGAGGTCGAGGAGATCGCGAACCATGTTACGCTGTTCGAGGCGGCGGCCCGTTGGTATCGGCTGGATAGCGCGTCGCCAAAACGCTCGGCTCCATCCACCTTGTGCCGCAAGCTCGATCGAATCTCGAAGAATGCCTGCCGATTGTTGAGGAGCCTGGGCCTCGCTGACGTCAATAAGGCCGTTGACGGTCCGGGCGATCCTCAAATTCTCGACGCTTTGATTTTGCTAGACGATGACGATGCGACGCCTGTCACGCGAGCGACGCAACGCGTCGCCCGTTTGGTGGAATTCCTGGAAGGCGTCGCGGCGGCGGCCGAATTAAGCCGCCGCGCCGAACAGGCGGCCCTTGAGGTCGCCAAGGTTGGCAAAATGACCGTGGAGGAAGGGAATCACGGCGACCTAGCGATCAACGATTGGCTGGCTGCGATGATGAGCGTCTACAAAGTCATCACTCGCAGCGAGCCCGGAACCTCGGTCCGCGGCCCGCACCAGCCCAACGAGGGAATCGCCGACGGCCCCCTCATCCGCTTCCTAATGGCGGCGAGCAAACCCTTACAACTGGAACTTTCCGAGGATGCCTGGCGGAGCCGGGTGCGCACAGTGCTGAAGTGCGCCTCGTTGCCAGATTGACAACGATTTGGCCATGTGAGCTCCAGCCGCCGATTGCGGTAAGCGGTCGGGATGCGAAGGCGTGGCGCAACATCCCCTGAGACGAACGAGCCCGCGGCGCGCGACGCGCTGGTCGCCCTCGTGCGCTTGTTGGCGCGCGAATCCGCCCGCGAATGGCTGAACCAAACGCCGGCGCCGCCCGAATACCAACAACAACTTCGACGGGACGATCGCAAATGACGAGGGCCCGAGAACATCTTCGCGCCGGCGAGATCGCGCGCCTGTCC
>JAKANG010000452.1 GCA_021812505.1 Pseudomonadota bacterium | reverse complement strand
CGGTCACGATGAAGCCCTGCAGCTTGATCCGCCGCACCAGAACGAGGCGCAGGTCCGGCAGCGCGCTTAGCTCCTCTCCCTGATAGGACGCGATGGTCCCGCAGAGCGCAATGCGCGAAAAATCGTTGAGATGGCGCAGGCAGGCGGCGAAGCATTTTCCGCCGACATTCTCAAACAGGCCGTCGATCCCCTTGGGAACCGCCGCCTTGAGGTCGACCTCGAATGTCTCGGAACGATGGTCGACGCAGGCGTCGAAGCCCAGCGCCTCGACGGCATAAGCGCATTTGGCCGCGCCGCCGGCGATGCCCACCGCCCGCGCGCCTGCCGCCTTGGCGAGCTGTCCCACGACCGAGCCGACGGCGCCGGTCGCGGCGGAAACAACCAGCGTCTCGCCGGCCTTGGGCGCGATGATCCTGTTCACGCCGAACCAGGCGGTCACGCCCGGCATGCCCAGCGCCCCGAGCCAGGCCTGGATCGGAACGCCGGGAACGTCGAGCTTGCGCAGCAAGGCGCCATCGTCTAGCGAAAAAGTCTGCCAGCCGCCCATGCCGACCACCTTGTCGCCGACGGCGAAGCGCGGATTGTTCGACGCGATCACCTCGCCCACCGTGCCCCCGATCATGGGCTTGCCGATCTCCTGGCTGGCGGCGTAGGACCGCATATCGTCCATGCGGGCGCGCATATAGGGGTCGAGCGACAGGAATTCGTGCCGCACCAGCACCTGCCCGAGGCCGGGCGCGCCGATCTCGCTTTCGCGGAGTGCAAAATTGTCGAGGCTCGCCCGCCCGCCCGCCGGTGGACGCGACGCCAGCACGATCGCCTTGTTCATCGGCATGTTTTCCTCCATAGCTTGGTTCGAAGCCTGGTTCGAAGCGTCTTGCAGCTTAACGCCTCAACGCTTTGTTCAGCTTAGGGCGCTGAAATCTTTTTGGCGCTTCCGCCCGCATTCGCAAGAGCCATGACCCGCGCTCCAAGAATTCTCGTCTTCGATTCCGGCCTCGGCGGCCTCACCGTGTTCCGCGCGCTCGCCGCCCAGCGTCCGGACGCCGATTATGTTTACGCCGCCGACGACCTTGGCTTTCCCTATGGCTCGAAGCCCGAGGACGAGGTCAAGTCGCTGGTTCTCTCCGCTCTCGAACGGCTGATCGCCGACCACGCGCCCGACGGCGTGGTCATCGCCTGCAACACCGCCTCGACCCTGGTTCTGCCGCTGCTGCGGGCGCGCTGGCCGGATATTCCCTTCGTCGGCACGGTGCCGGCGATCAAACCGGCGGCGGAAGGCTCGCGCTCGCGACTCATTTCGGTCCTCGCCACGCCGGGCACGGTGGCGCGCGACTATACCCGCGAGTTGATCGAGAAATTCGCACGCGACTGCGCGGTGACGCTGGTCGGCTCGAAAACGCTCGCCGGCCTCGCCGAAGCCTTCATGCAGGGCGAAAGCGTCGCGGATGCGGCGATTGCGCGCGAGATCGCTCCATGCTTCGTCGAAAAGGACGGAAGACGCACCGACGCGATCGTGCTGGCCTGCACCCATTATCCGCTGCTGCAGGATTTTTTCGCCCGGCTCGCGCCCTGGCCCGTCCACTGGATCGACCCCGCTCCGGCGATCGCGCGGCGCGCCGATCATGTCCTCTCGGACCGATTCCCGACCCGCGCCGTGCGTGACGCGGCCTTCGCCTTCGTCTTCACCAGCGGCGCGCCCCCGGCGCCGAGGCTGATGAAGACCATAGAGGTCCTGAGGGAAAAGATCGCGCGCGAGCGCCGGGTCCAGGCCTCGGCGTAAGGCTCACGCGAATTTATTGCTCTTCGGGAAACCCTTGGGCGGCAGGCGGCCGGCGTCGGCGCGGTGGCCGAGCCATTCGGTCAAGGACGCCGCCGCGACATGGAAGACGCGGCCGGCCGGGTCGATCCAGCTCAGGCCTTCGGAAAGCGAAAAAGTCTTGATGTCGGACAGGCCGCCATCCTTGTAACGCTGAATGCTCACGCCCTTGCCACGAGTCATCTACGGGAGTTCGGACAGCGGGAAGCACAGAAGTTTACGGTTCTCGCCGATCGCCGCGACGTGGTCGCCCTCCACGGACAGGATGAAGCGCGCCTTGGCCGGCGCCTCGACGCCCAGGAACATCTTGCCCTTGCGGGTGTTGCCGATCATGTCGTCCTGATTGGCCAGAAAACCGCGCCCGTCGCTCGCCGCGACGATCATTTTTCCGCCCGCGCGATAGACGAAGACGGCGGCCACATCCTCGCTGTCGTCGATGTCGGCGAGCAGGCGGATCGGCTCGCCGGCGCCGCGTCCGCCCGGCAGCTTCGACGCCTCCAGGGTGAAGATCTTGCCATCGGTGGACAGGACCATGATTTTCGAGGTGGTCTCGGCGAAGAAGGACAGGCGCAGGGCGTCGTCGCCCTTGAACTGCAGGTTGGAAAGATCGGCGACCTGGCCCTTGAGCGCGCGAATCCAGCCCTTCTGGCTGACGACCACGGTGATCGGCTCGCGCTCGACCAGAACATCGGCGAGGTCGAATTTTTCGGACGCCTCGGGCGGCGCCTCGAACGTGGTGCGGCGCTTGCCGAGCGCCGTCATCGGCCCCCATTTTTTCTTGATCTCGCGGATTTCCCACGCGATCGTCTTCCACTGTCGCCCTTCGCTGCCGAGC
>JAKANG010000451.1 GCA_021812505.1 Pseudomonadota bacterium | reverse complement strand
CGGTTCGGCCGACTCGGGCGCCTCGCTCGGCGACATTCTCGGCGCCGCGCTCAAGGCCCGCGAAACCAAGTAAGCCTCGCGCTTCAACCGAAGAGCCCCGCGCGAAAATTTTCGCGCGGGGCTTTTTCATGCCTTGCGATAGGCGTTGTGCTTTCGGGGCCGGCGGCCTAAACAGAAGAGACTGGAGCGCCCCGCATGACGCAAACCACGCCTGTTGAAACCATTCTCGATCGGCGGCGACTGCGCCGCAAAGTCACTTTCTGGCGCCTGTTCTCTCTGGCGGCGATCGTCATCGCGCTTGTCGTCGCGGCGGGCAGATTCAGCGGCGCCGAGCGCAATCTCACGCCCCATATCGCGCGGATCGAGATCAAGGGGCTGATCACGGGCGACCGCGCCACGATCAAGCTGATCAAGGACGTCGGCGAATCGCGGGCGAGCGCGGTGATCGTCGTCATCAACAGCCCTGGCGGCACCGTGACCGGGTCGGAGCGAATTTACAAGGCCTTGCGGCAGCTGGCGAAGAAAAAGCCGGTCGTCGCGGTGGTGGACACTTTGGGGGCCTCGGGCGGCTATGTCGTCGCGCTCGGCGCCAACCGCATTTTCGCCGGCGACAACGCTCTCGTCGGCTCAATCGGCGTGCTGCTGCAACTGCCGAATTTCGCCAAGCTGCTCGACAATATCGGCGTGAAGGTCGAAAGCTTCAAATCGGCGCCGCTGAAGAACGAGCCGAATTTCTTCGACCCGACCAGCGACGCCGCCCGCGCGGCGATGAATTCCCTGGTCGTCGATTCCTTCGATTGGTTCAAGCGCCTGGTGAAAGAGCGTCGCAATCTAACCGATGCGGAGCTGGCCGCGGTTTCGGACGGCCGAGTCTTCACCGGCCATCAGGCTCTTGCGCTGAAACTGATCGACGCCGCCGGCGGCGAGGAGGAGGCCAAGGCCTGGCTGGAGACACAGAAGGGCGTCGCCAAGAATCTGCCAATCCGCGACTGGAAGAAACCCGGCGTCGAGGGCACGCTGGGCCTTTTCAGCCTGGCGACGGGGGCGCTGGCGGCGATCGGTTATCCGCAGGCGGCGGAGCTGGCGCGGAAAGCCGAAGACGCCCGCGCCGCCTCGGCGCTTGACGGGCTTCTGGCGATTTGGCAGGTTGACGCGCAACAATAACAAGCTGCTCAAGAGCGCATTTTTCGCACGGAAACCAGGACGGCTTCAGTGATCAAATCGGAACTCGTTCAACGCATCGCCGACCGCAATCCCCACCTCTATCTTCGCGATGTCGAAAATATCGTGAACGCCATTCTCGACGAGGTCACCGAGGCCTTGTCGCGGGGCGACCGGGTCGAATTGCGCGGCTTTGGCGCCTTTTCGGTGAAGAAGCGCGACGCGCGCGTGGGACGCAACCCGCGCACGGGCGATCAAGTGGACGTCGCCGAAAAATTCGTTCCCTTCTTCAAGACGGGCAAGGAATTGCGCGAACGGCTCAACGAACAGGAAAAGGCCTGAAACGGAGCCGGCCGCCGACGGACCAATGGGGCGAATATGCGCGGATTGCTGAAATTTCTCGTTCTCGCGCTTCTGGCCCTGATCCTGTTATTTTTTTCCATGGCCAACCGGCAAATGGTCGTCCTCCATGTCAATCCTTTCACCGCCAGCGGCATGCCGGCGCCGCAAGTTCCCGCGCCTCTCTATATGGTGGTGATCGGGGCGGTCATGATCGGCGTCCTTTTCGGCGGCGCCTCGACCTGGCTCGGACAGGGCCGGCACCGCAAGGCCCTCCGCGCGGCCAAGGCGAATCTCGAAACCCTGCGCCGGGAGAACGAGAGCCTGCGCGCGCACAACACCGAACTGCGCCTGTCGCCGAGCGCCTCCACGGCCAACGCGCCGACCCGCGTCGTCTGATCTGAAATGTCGCTCATCGTCAAGATCTGCGGCCTCGCCCAGCCGGAGGCGCTGGAGGCTGCCCTGTATGGCGGCGCCGACATGGTCGGATTCGTCTTTTTCGAGAAAAGTCCGCGCCATCTCGGTCTCGATCAGGCGCGCCGCCTGTCAGGCCAGGTGCGGGGGCGGGCGGAAAAGGTCGCTTTGGTGGTCGACGCCGACGACGCGCGCGTCGCTGCGATCATCGAGGCCATGGCGCCCGACTGGCTGCAATTGCATGGCGCGGAATCGCCCGAACGGGTCGCGGCCTTGCGAAAAGCCTTTGGCCTGCCGATCCTCAAGGCGCTCGGCATTGCGCAAAGGGCCGATTTTTCGCCCGTCCCGGCATATGAGAAGGTCGCCGATCGCCTGCTGTTCGACGCCAAGCCGCCGAAGGACGCCGTTCTGCCCGGCGGCAACGGCCTCAGCTTCGACTGGGCGCTGCTGCAGGAGGGCGCGCGAAATCTGGCGAAGCAGGACTGGATGCTGTCTGGCGGGCTTGATCCAAGGAATGTCGCCGCGGCGATCCGCCTGACCGGCGCCCCAGGCGTGGACGTATCCTCCGGGGTCGAGACGGCGCCGGGCCGGAAGAGCGTCGAAAAGATCCTCGCCTTCATCGAGGCGGCGCGCGCCGCCTGATATCAGTCTTGCTCAGCGGGACGAACGGCGGGCGCTGGTCCTCCAAGATAAAGCGTAAACCACCGAACGGCGTGATCGATCACAGCGTCGAGCGCGCCCGG
>JAKANG010000450.1 GCA_021812505.1 Pseudomonadota bacterium | reverse complement strand
GCGAGCTGAACAACCGGGCGAACATCTACGCGCTGAAGAGCCTGGGTGTGCAATGGATTATCTCTGTGAGTGCGGTGGGTAGCCTGCGCGAGCACATAAAGCCACTGGACCTGGTGGTGCCCGATCAGCTCTTCGATCGTACAAAAGGGCGTCCCTCGACCTTCCGCAACGCCCGCTGGGTCGGCGCCGGTCTGCCGGCGTTTTTGCGCGCGAGCCCGCTTTTCGCCAGCGACCGTTTTGTTGTCGGGCTGGCGGTTTTGGAGGCGGCCCTGGCCAGAAGTTTCGACGCCGCCGATGCGGCCGAACTGCCGATCGAAACGCTTGGGCGCATCCCGGAAGAGGATTGGCCGCGCCTGCGCTTCGGCTTTCACCCGGGCGTCCTTGTCGTCGACTCGACGCAAGACGCGCTCGCCGCTTATGAGGCTGTCCAGGCCGGCGAGCCGGT
Organism: Pseudomonadota bacterium; assembly: GCA_021812505.1. Next base: position 2,219 of record JAKANG010000450.1, on the reverse strand, counting down.
TGCGGCGGCGCGCGACGGCGATGAAGTGGCGCTGGTGGTGTGGCGGCGCGAATTTGACGTGAATTATCGCATCCTTGACGATCGGGAACGGATCGTCGTGACGCAAGCCATGGCGGGCGCGGTTTTCGGCGACGTCTGCGCGACCTTGGCTTTCGCCAGTCCGGAGCGGGACGATGGCGAAATGGCGCGGCTCGCCGGCGGCTTCCTGGTCCGCTGGTTCGCCGACGGCATGATCGTGGGGGCGGCGCCGGCGTCGGAGTGACCTGCGGTTGGCGCTATACGGCAAAGGCCCGCCGCGAGCGATCGCGATGGGCCTTCGCCGCCGTTCAAGCGTCGGACGCCTCCGGCGCGCGGTGCGGCGTGTACCAGTTCAGCTTATCGCGCAGGGTCACGACCTCGCCGACGATGATGATGGTCGGGCCGCGCAATCCGTGGGCGGCGGCCTTGGCGGCGATGTCGGCGATGGTTCCGGTCAGGGTGATCTGGTTGGGTCGGGTGCCGTTCTCGACGATCGCGACCGGCAGGGCCGGGTCCGCGCCATGGCGCATGAACTCCTTGGTCAGAAAATCGAGATGGGCGAGGCCCATATAGACGGCGACGGTTTGCCGCGGCCGTATGATCGACGCCCAGTCGAGCTGGATCGGGCCGTCGCGGCCATGGCCGGTTACGAAGACGCAGGACTGCGCGTAATCGCGGTGGGTGAGCGGAATGCCAGCATAGGACGAGCAGCCCGCCGCCGCGGTGACGCCGGGACAGACCTGGAACGGAACGCGATGCGCGGCGAGCTTTTCGATCTCCTCGCCGCCGCGCCCGAAAATGAAGGGGTCGCCGCCCTTGAGCCGCAGCACGCGCTTGCCCTCCCTGGCGAGCTTCACCATCAGCTCGCCGATTTCCTCCTGCTGCAAGGCGTGGTTGGCGCGCTTCTTGCCGACATAGATGCGCTCGGCGTCGCGGCGCACGCGGTCCATGATCGCCGGCTCGACCAGCTGGTCATAAAGGACGACATCGGCCTGTTGCATCAGGCGGAAGGCGCGGAAGGTCAAGAGGTCGGGGTCGCCGGGGCCGGCGCCGACGAGATAGACCTCGCCGGTCGGGGCGTCGCCCGAGGCCGAGCCGTCCGGGCGGCAGGACTCGATCTCGCGGTCGAGCATGGATTTCGCGGTGGCGTCATCTCCGGCCAGCATCGTTTCCGCGATCGGGCCGTCATAGACGCGCTCCCAGAAACGCAGCCGCGCCTGCTGATTTGTAAGCTTCTTCGCCAAAGCGGCGCGGGCGGCGCCGGCGAGCGCGGCGAGCCGGCCGTAATTCGCCGGGATCAGGGTTTCGAGCCGCGCCTTCAGCATGCGGCCGAGCAAAGGCGCGTCGCCTCCGGTCGCGATGGCGATGACCAGCGGGCTGCGGTCGAGCACAGATGGGGTGATGAAATCGCTGAGAGCCGGATAATCGGCGACATTGACCAAGGTCCCGGCTTCCCGCACCCGCGCGATCAGCGCCTCGTTCGGCTGCTCGCCCGGCTCATAGGCGAAATATGCGATGCCGAAGCCCGCGAAAGCTTCGGGCGCGGAAAAATCGCCATGACGATATTTGCCTTCGAGCGGCGCGAATTCGTCGCTCGGATGTTCGGCGAACAGGGAGACTTCCGCGCCGGCGCGCGAAAGAGTGTCCACGCGGCGCGCGGCGAGAGAGCCTTGACCGACGACCGCGACGCGGCGGTCGCGGAGGTCCAGGAAAATGGGCAGGCGGTTCATGCGCGGATCCGGCTCAGGCGGCGAGCAGCCGGCCGGCGTCGCGGCCTCGCCACAGCGCCTCGGCCTGGATCTGGGCGTCCTCCATATCTGAGGCGTGTTTCATCGCGCGCAGGATCATGGCGAGCGTGCCGGTCACCGCCGCCTCGGCATAGGCGTCATGGGCCTCGCCGCGCCAGACGCCGAGCAGGCGCGAAACATCCATCGTCTCGTCCGGAAGCTGGCGCGGCTCCTCCATGATGGGCGGCCAGCGCTCCTCGAAGGCGACGCCGTCGCGCACGCCCAAAGTCTCGCAGGGCTTGCCCGGACGGCGCTCGATTTCGCCGCCTTCGCCGCGGAAGACGATCATGTTGTTCTCGCCGAGCAGCAGTGCGGCGTTGCGGTGGGTGTTCATGTAATTGGGATGGAAAACGCCCTGCGGCAGCACCGGCGCGCCGAAGGGATTGATCATTCGCGCCAGGGTGTGGATCGGCG
>JAKANG010000449.1 GCA_021812505.1 Pseudomonadota bacterium | reverse complement strand
GAAATTTTCAGGACGACCTGCGAGGTGATCGCCGACGCGCTGAAAGGCGCGAATTTGCGCGCCTCCGACCTCGCGGCCGCGGGCATAACCAATCAGCGCGAGACGGCGGTGATCTGGGAGCGCGACCTGGGCCGTCCGATCCATAACGCCATTGTGTGGATGGACGCGCGCACGGAAAAGCTTGTCGCGGAAATGGCGCGCGAGGGCGGGGCGGACAGGTTTCGCGCCTCAACCGGTCTGCCGCTCGCCACCTATTTTTCGGCGTTGAAATGGCGCTGGCTGCTCGATCATCTCCCCGAAGCGCGCCGCCGCGCCGAAAAAGGCGATCTTCTGTTCGGCACGATCGACAGTTGGCTCGCCTGGCGCCTGACCGGGCGCCACGTCACGGATGTGACCAACGCCTCGCGCACCCAGTTGATGAATCTGGCGACTCTGGATTGGGACGACAGCCTGCTCGCCGCTTTCGGTCTGCCGCGCGCCGCTCTGCCGGAAATCCGCTCGTCCAGCGAGGTTCTTGGGGCGGCGGGCGGGCCTCTGGCCGGCGTTCCGCTCGCCGGCCTGCTCGGCGACCAGCACGCGGCGCTTCTCGGCCAGGCGTGCCTGTGGCCGGGACAGGCCAAGAACACTTATGGCACCGGCTGTTTCCTGCTGATGAATTCCGGCGAAAGGCCTTTTCCTTCGCAATCCGGCCTGCTGACGACGCTCGGCTACAAGCTGGGTGACGCGAAGGCGGTCTATGCGCTGGAAGGATCGGTGGCGATTGCCGGCGCCCTGGTGCAATGGCTGCGCGACAATCTCGGGATCATCGGATCGGCGGGCGAGATCGAGGCGCTGGCGGCGAGCGCGCCAGACAATGGCGACGTCTATTTCGTACCCGCCTTTTCCGGCCTTTACGCGCCCTATTGGCGCGCGGGAGCGCGCGGGATCGTCGCCGGCCTGACCCGTTTCGCCGACAAACGCCACATCGCCCGCGCCGCCCTCGAAGCCACCGCTTTCCAGACCCGCGACGTGCTCGACGTCATGGTCAGGGACTCCGGCGTGGCGATGAAAGAATTGCGGGTGGACGGCGGCATGGTCGTCAATGAACTGCTGATGCAGTTTCAGAGCGATATTCTGAACGCGCCGCTGGCGCGGCCGAAAGTCATCGAGACCACGGCGCTCGGCGCGGCCTACGCCGCCGGACTCGCCGTCGGTTTCTGGCGCTCGACCGCCGAGATCGAGGAAAACTGGGCCGCCGACCGGAGGTGGCTCCCCCAAATGGACGAAGGCTTGCGGGGAAACCTCCATGCGTCTTGGGGGAAGGCGGTGCTGAGGTCGTTCGACTGGGTGGACTAGGCGCGGGGCCTTGCGGGGTTCTGGCGTTCAAGGATGATCGCCTGGCGCGCCGCTGGAGGATGAATGGCGAGATATTTTTTGCGACAATCTTCTCGCGCTCGCTCGCCGTTGAGATATCCTGACGGTCCCAATCGGGTTGGCCGCAAGTCATGGGAGGCGTTCATGAAGATGCTCAAGGCCGCGTTGCTCGGCGTCATTGTATCCGCCACGGCGCTCGCGTCGGTTTCGCCGGCGCTGGCGCTGGGAGGCTGCGGTCCGAACGGCCACCGGAATGCTTGGGGCCGGTGCGTGTGGGGCGGCCAGAATCAACGTTGGTGCCTGAGGCATACGGGTCGTCCCGCGGTTCGCATGCCCAATGGGACGGTGGTGTGCCCGAGGTAAGGCGTCGCCTTCCAGTTTTGCATTGAAAACCTGAGCGCCAAGCTCTGGCGTAGTAGGGGGCAGAGCGCGCCGTTCGACGGTCTCGTTTCGACGCGACCGTTTCCATCCTCAATTGGATATCCGGCCTCCGACCGAGGACCGCTCGTCGGGGTCGAATGCGCTTTTTGGCGCGGCTTTGCCTCGGCGACAAGGGCTGGCCGGCTGAGGTCGTCCCCCAGCGGTTCGGCGAAAGCCGCTTCACGCCCGTCCGCGGCGCTCCATCCTGGGTCCAGGCGCCGGATTCGCGCCGACGCCGCTCGCCTGCGTGGCGCCTTGAGGAAAGCCCGGCTTTCGCTTATCTCCTGCGCAGTTTCATCGCGCCCGCCCCGGAGACCCCATGTCGAACGAAATGTCGCCCCTTCACGCCAAAGTCGTCGTCATCGGCTCGGGGCCCGCCGGCTATACCGCCGCCATCTATGCCGCGCGCGCCATGCTCAAGCCGATCCTGATTTCGGGCTTCGACGCCGGCGGGCAACTGATGATCACCACCGATGTCGAGAATTATCCCGGTTTCGCCGAGGCCATCCAGGGCCCCTGGCTGATGGAGCAGATGCGGGGCCAGGCCGAGCATGTCGGGGCGCATCTCGTCAGCGACCATGTCACCAAGGTCGAACTGGACCAGCGGCCGTTCCGCCTGACCGGCGATTCGGGGCAGGTTTATACCGCGGACGCGCTGATCATCGCCACCGGCGCCAAGGCGCAATGGCTCGGCGAGCCGAGCGAGGAGAAGTTCAAAGGCTTTGGCGTCTCGGCCTGCGCGACCTGCGACGGCTTTTTCTTCCGCGGCAAGAAGGTCGCGGTGGTCGGCGGCGGCAATTCGGCGGTCGAAGAGGCGCTCTATCTCTCCCATATCGCCTCGCACGTGACCCTCATCCATCGCCGCGATTCGCTGCGTTCGGAGCGCATTCTCCA
>JAKANG010000448.1 GCA_021812505.1 Pseudomonadota bacterium | reverse complement strand
ATGTTTGACATCTCCGATCTGCCCTTCTCTCGCGGCGGCCCGTCCGTCTGGCCCTGGGCCAATGCGCGCATCGGCCTGAGCTATACGCTCTATACCCGGTTCAACGGCGGAACCAGCAATGTCGATCCGACGGCTGTGGATGCGGGAGGCGCCAACCTCCTGTGCAACGGCGGCAGCGTCACCCCCTATTGCCGCAGCGCCAGCGACAACAACACCCTGCTGGCCTACGCCTGGTTCATGTGGTGATATTGGGCAAGGGGAGCTTTGACAGAGTAGGCGCGGCGCGGGGATGATTTGGTTTGTCTTCGCGCTGCTGACCGGCGCGGCCGTCGCGGTCCTGTTGTGGCCGCTCACCGGCCCGCCGCGTGAAACAAGGGAAGACGCCGCTGACGTCGCCTTCTATCGCGCCCAGATCGCTGAAATCGACGCGGAGCTTTCCCGCGGCGGGGCCGCCTCGGACGAAGCCGAGGCGGCTAAACTTTTGGCTGGGCGGCGATTGCTCGCCGCCGCGGGGCAAGAAACCGCGCCGGGCGACGCGCCTCACGCGCGGAAATTCGCCATTCTCCTGATCGCGCTCGGCGCGCCTCTGATCGCGCTGGGGCTCTACGCGAAAGTCGGACGGCCCAATCTGCCCGACATGCCGCTCGTCTCGCGGCCAAAACCACCGCCCGCGCCGGAAACACGAAAATCGCTCGCCGATCTGGAGGCCTATCTTGCGGCCCACCCCAAGGACGGCAAGGCGCTCGAACAGATCACGCCGCTCTATCTGGAGGCGCGCCGCTACGATGACGCCGTGAGGACCGGAAAGGCGGCGCTCGACATTCTGGGTGAGTCGCCCGAACGGCTGGTGAAATATGCCGAGGCTCTGTCCTACGCCAATGACGGCGAGTTTTCGCCCGAAGCGGTGAGCCAGCTCGAGCGCGCGGAAAAACTCGCGCCGAAATATCTGCTGGCGCGCTATTACCTCGGCCTTGCCGCCGCCCAGCGGGGCGAGGTGGACAAGGCGAAGGAAATCTGGACCGCTATGCTGCCCGAACTCAGCCCGGGCTCGCAGGCGAAAAAGAATGTTCTGGAAAAACTCGCGATGCTCGACGCGCCGGTCGATGGCGCCGCGTCGGGACCGCAACCGAACGCGCCGCCTGCGGACCAGCAGAAGTCGATCCAGTCCATGGTGGACGCCGCCGCGCAGCGTCTGGCGGCAAAGGGCGGGAGCGTCGAGGAATGGACGCGCCTCATCCGCTCCTACACGGTCCTCAATGAGCCCGACAAGGCGCGGGACGCCCTTGACCGGGCGCGCAAGGCGCATTCTGGCGACGCGGCCGCGTTGGCCGAACTCGACGCGCTGGCGAAAGAGCTGGGGGCGAACGCCAAATGAGCGAACGCGCCGCAGGTTGCGAAACCATCCCGCGCTGCCCATGTGACAGGAAACAGCATTGCGGCGGTCGCTCATGTATGAACGCCTGAAGGATTTGCCGGTTCTCGATTCCTACCCGTCGAAGGCGCCGGCGGCGGCGTGGAACGCCTGGCGGCGCTACTGGAGCCAGACACATCGCGAGGCCTGCTTCGGACTGGAAGGCCTACCGCCTCTCTCGCTGCTGCTTGGCGAACGGGAATGGGTTCTGATCGATTCCAACGCCTATGATTTTCCGGTCTTGAGCTGGTCGGAATTCCAGGACCACGGACGGGGCCTGCACGAACCCGTGCCCTGCGTCGTGCGCCAATACCACCAGGGCGCGTCCCGTTTCCGCGACAAGGCGCTCGTGCTTATGGTGGAAGAACTCGACTCGCGCATGAAAAAGGGCTTGAGGTGAACCAAGCGAATTATTCCGGCCTCGAAGCGGATCGGCGCGGCGGCCTCACGGACGCCGGCCGCGTGATCATGGACGCCCAGGTCTTCGGCCTGCTGCCCGAAACGGAGACCGGCGCCGGTTGGACCATGGCCCGTCTGCAAAATCTGGCCGAACAGGTGAACAGGGCCTGGGTGTCATATGGCGGCCTGCCCAGCCGCCTGCCGGAGGATTTTCGCACGAGGCATGAGCGGATCTATGGGGCGGCGATAGAACGCGCGCGCGCCATGGGTTGGGACGACGAACTCGGCGACGAGGACTAGAGCCTAATCCCAAAAAGCTGCAGACTTTTTTTGATAAGATTATGCAAAAAAACAAAATGCGAGAGCGAAATTGCTGATTCCGCATGAACGGATTTCGATTTAGCCGGACCGGCGGCCCTTCCCGTGAGCCGGGCCCGGCCTTGGGCGCCGAACTTGGCCTGTCGGGCGGCGGCTGGTAAGAAAACTTTCATGCGTGCGATTCCCGCCAATGATCTGTCGCCTTTCGGGCAATACCCGCCGCGCGGCGCCTTGCGTTCGCTGCTGCATTTCACCGGGAACGCGGGCGGAAGCTGGCTTGGACGGCGCATGGCGCTGCTGGTGCGGCGGATCGGACTGCGCCGCCTGCGCGCGCGTCCGGTCGATGTGACGGTGGATACTCTCAAAGCGCGCATGCGGCTCTATCCCTTCAACAACGCCTGCGAAAAGCGCCTGTTGTTCACGCCGCAGTTCTCGGACCGGGAGGAGCGCCAATTTCTCGCCGAGCGAATCGCGCCGGGTATGGTTTTTCTCGACATCGGCGCGGGATGCGGAGCGGGCAGCCTGTTCGTCGCCTTGCG
>JAKANG010000010.1 GCA_021812505.1 Pseudomonadota bacterium | reverse complement strand
ATGTCGCTCGCGGCCTGCATGATGCGCTGGCCTTCGACCACGCGCTGGCCCTGGTTGCCTCTGAAGGCGAGACGGTCGTCCAGCGCTTCGAGGACGGAAGGACTCGCCTCCTTGATCTGCAGGAAGATGGGCTCTTCGTCGCCGGTCATGAACAGACCGACATAGCAGAAAGTGCCGACCGAGCCGACGCCCACCGCCTTGAACACGAAATCCCGCAGGCGGTAGCGGTCGAGCAGATTGCGCACCGCCGGCGACAGCATGTCGCGATAGGCCGCCAGATCGGCTTCCGGGTCGAAGCCTTTTGCCGCATCCGAGTTCGCCGGGAAATGGAAAATGCGCGGCGCCCTGTCGTGGATCAGCGGCGCGCCCGATTCGGCGAGATGGGGGAAGTTGTCGTCGCGGTCCAGACCCTGGCCGCGCGCCCGCGCGATCAGCGTCGCGATCTTGCGGCGCAGGGCGGCGTTGCGGAATTTCCGCGTCTCGCTTTCGAGGTCGATCCGGCTGTGCCAGATTTCGAGCGGCGTCAGAAAAGAAAGATTTTCGAGTCGCCGGCGATAGGCGCGCACGGCGGCGACCGCCAGAGCATGGCGTTTGTCCGCCGCCAGCCCCAGATCGGTGGCGGCGACCGCAATGCTGGCGGCGAGCCGCTTCAGGTCCACGGTGAAATCGACGCCGGGCAGCGTTTCATCGAAGTCGTTGATGTCGAAGAGAATATTGTCCTCGGGCGTGACGAAGGCGCCGAAATTCATCAGATGGCAGTCGCCGCAGGCCTGCACCTTGGCTCCGACCATCGGCTGCCATTGCAGATCGTGCGCCATCACCGCCGCCGCGCCGCGCAGATAAGCGAAGGAATTGGCCGCCATGAGCTGCGCGCGGAGCGAGATCAGGGCCGGCAGGCGGTTCCCGTTCTGCGCCTCCAGGATCGCATTGGCGTCGCGGTCCATCGGCCCCACCAGTTTGCCATGGGCGCCGCGCGGCGTGATCTTACGCAGGCTTTTGCCTTTGGCGTAGCGTTCCGCGCGGTTTGGCAGAGGCGGAGTCATGGGGCGCTCCTGTCGAGTTTCGCTTTGCACGTAATTTGCGCGCGAGCATAAACGCCCGGCGCGCCGACGCAAGGCGGCGCATCAACGCGGTTCAGGCGAACAGGGCCGGAAGCGGAGCCAAGGCAAAATTTTCGCGCAGAAAATCCTTGACGCTCGCGGCGATTTCGACCGCGCCCGGGCCATCGCCATGGACGCAAACGCTGTGGATCGGCGTCGGGAGGATTTTTCCGCTGCGCGTCACCACCCCCTTGGCTTCGAGCATGGCCGCGACATGGGCGTGGCAGGCGGCGGCCTCATGCAGAACCGCGCCGGTTTCTGAGCGCGGCGTCAGCGCGCCGTCGTCCTCAAGAGTCCGGTCGGCAAAAATTTCGATCGCCACGTTCAGGCCCGCCGCCGCCCCGGCTTCAGCGAGCCGCGAAAAGGCCGGCGCGAGCAGGATCAGTTTTTCGTCATAGGCTTTGATCGCACGCACGATTGTTTCAGCGAGCGCGGCGTCACGGCAGGAATCGTTGCTCAGCGCGCCATGCGGCTTGACGTGGCTGACCCGCCCGCCCTCCGCCCGCGCGAAACCGTCGAGCGCGCCGATCTGGTAAAGCACCAGAGCCTCGACCTCTTCCGCCGAACACTTCATCGAGCGCCGGCCAAAACCTTGCAGATCGGGATAGGACGGATGCGCCCCGATGCTGACGCCCGCCGCAATTGCAATTCGGACGGTCCGCCGCATGGTGACCGGATCGCCGGCATGAAAGCCGCAGGCGAGACTGGCCGATTGCACGACGCGCAACAAAGCCTCGTCCTCGCCCATGCGCCAGGCGCCAAAACTTTCGCCGAGATCGGCGTTGAGGTTGAGTTTTTGCGTCATGCGGAGGGCGAATCCTTCAGTTGTGGCCCCATAAAACTCTCCCGCCATGCGGTCATTGTGAGCAAAGCGAAGAAATTCATGCAATTTCTCAACACTTATGCTCAACACTTGTTCTCGACACTTGGGCGGCTTCGCGTCGCTCGCAATGAGGCTCGTGGATTTCGGCCGCTTCGATCACATGGCGGATACAACTGACGTCGTTATGCCGTACATTGAGTTTCCGTCGTGCGAACGCCAGTCGAACGGCGTTCGGGGGGAGGGGCATTTCCAGTGTATGAACACAGCCCCCCAGGGGTGAGAAAGAGAGACCCGGAATCAGCCGATGGTCACCGGACTTTCAACGTGCAAGGCGCCATTGTCGGACTTATGAATTGTACTCCTGTGACCAGGGCCGGCCCTCGATGCAAGCGTCCAGGCGAAGGGCGGCTCCGGACCTTCATGAAAAGCGAAATGCGCGCCGCAGAACCCGAATGAAAAGGCGCAAGCTCATCACGAAAAATGGCAGCGGATCGCCGCGACTCCACCATGCCAACTCTTTGCTTTTGGGCGGGGGATCCATTCCCGCGCAAGGCTTCGAGGCGTTCCGGGGCGACCGGCGAAGCAGCGCCATGGCATAGAATGACTCGACGGCAAGCAACCGACATTCGATCATATCGGCGGCTACAATGGGGCGCCCGGACATATCCAAATGCTGCGCCCGAACGACATCAATCCCGACGCTGCTCTCAAACATGCGAAAATTCTGGCCTACACGGGGATTGCAGTCCACGACCTTGTACTGACCATCTCGCTCATCCTTTCGCCAATCAATATCGACAATTCCCGAATAAGCGACAGCGCTCAGCAACCTTCCTGCCTCGAGACGAAGCGCTTCATTGCCTAATGAGAGGCCCAGCGCGGTCGATCCCGCCTCAGGCGGGTAACCCCGAATTTTTCTCCCCGTAAAAGTCAAACTGACGCCCTTTTCTGAATTATAATATCCATGGGACACCCAATCACATCCTGGAATATACTCTTGAATAACCAGTCGTCGCCGTGCGTCGTGTCCGAAGCGTTCATATAATTTAAACAGTTCATCCGGCGTCTGTATCATTTTAACATTAAATCTGTCATTTAGAAGAAGCCACTGCTCGGTCGCCTTCATCACTACAGGGAATTCTGCATCCGCAGCGAACGCCACGATGTCATCGATAGAATCAGGAACAACGGTTCGTGGAACTGACATTCCAATCTTGGCGCACAGATCAAGGAAGCTGGCCTTGTTGGCCAATTGACGCGGAAGCGATGGCGCGACCGGCGGAAGGCGAAACCACCGGGCGAGACTGGCCGCATTTTCAGCAACAAATACGGCGGATAAGTCATCCATTGGAATGACGATCGCAGGACGACCTATAACCGAAGCGATCGCCGACATCGCTTTCACGAACGATTCTGGATCATTCGGCCAGACGTCCCAAACGAAGCTTTTCGTAACGTACCGCGATTTGGCCAGCGGCGTAAAACCGTCCTCGACGATCGCATATATGGGGACGCCGAGGACGCCGAGCGTTCGTGCGACCGCCAAAGCTCCATGGTTAATGACATGGCGACTCGCCTTCAGGATGAGGGCGGGATAAGCCGTATCCAAACTGGGCAACATCGTCTTCCCAATTTCACTCTCCGGACCGGGTTAGGTTTCCAGGCATTTTTGGGCCGGGGTAAACACAATGCCGGGGGAGTGTCGATTATTCGCGATATGCGACGATATGCGACGAGCTGTATAGTCTGTTCCGGCAACGAACCGCATCGCCGGGCCAAACGCATACGCACTGGCAACGCCAACAAAATACAATCCAGGAACGGAGGACTCGAAGTAGGGCGATAGCGCGGGTAGCCGTTCCTCGCGCCGGATCCGCGACTTCAGGCCTTGATCAAGAAACGGAAGATTTTCGACGTCAAACCGATAACCGGTAGCCGCGATCACATGATCGGCGATCAGCGCTTTTGGCCGCCCGCTCGCGTCGGCCATCTGCAACTCGACACGCCCACCCCGCGCCTCGACCGCACGAATATGATGACCGGTGTGGACAGGCATCTGACCGATGACCCGATCCTTCAGCCACCATGCCCCAGCGGGGCCGAGTGACGCCTTAACGCGCGAAATACGAACGTGCCGTGGCAGGTGATGAAAGAGCAGCGGGGCATTGTCGTAGACCCATAGCTGAAGACCTTCGCCAAGCCGCGTTCTCGGTCGTCGCAAACGCTGGTAGAAAGGCCGGTGGGCCGTCGACGGGACCCGGTTCCAGGCAATCGTCGGCCTCCGCGCCACCAGATTGACCGAAGCTCCCTCCTCCCGCAATATGGCGGCTGTCTCCAGCGCCGACTGTCCGCCGCCAATCACCACCACGTCTTTGCCCTTGAATATGCTCAGGTCATAGTGGTCCGCGGCGTGTGACCAGAGTGTAGTCGGCAACCCGCTAAGTTGTTCAGGAACATGCGCCATATAATCCATTCCCGTAGCAACGACGACGTGTGTTGATCGCACTTTCTCCCCGGTGCTCAGAGTCGTCTCAAGCCCGTCGGGCAAATGGCTGATATTGCTGACCAGCACATCTTCTACATGAGGAACGAGCTTTCGCTGAAAATAGAGTCCGTAACTGGCAAAGATGTCTCGTGAGACCGGAGCGCCGTAGTCGGAGTATGGGAGGGATTCCTCGCGGCAATATCGCGCCAGTCCCAGGCAGCCGGTCGGGTCAGGCAGGCTGGAGGCGCAACCTTCGGATTTTAGAAGCATGGATTTCGGCATCTGCGAAAGCCAGCGCCTCATCGGGGACCCGAAAATACGATATTCCACGTCGGCAAATTGCATGTGGGCCGCGATCGCCAGACCATAGGGCCCTGCCCCGATGATGCAAACCATTGATCGAGAAACGGAGTTCACAACAACCTCCTCTGAGCGGGGTTACAGTGATCGGCTTACGGTTTACGATGATCCGAGCGCGAAACGGTCTCGAATGCAAGTCCCGTCCCTGGCGGGAATCAACTGCGTTCCAAATTTCTTGCCGTCCGCCCCATTGAAGGACACCCCGTAACCCGCGAGGTTCGTGCGCGCGCGCGACGCCGTCAAGTTAAAGTGTCATCTGAGGTTTCGCGGGCTCGTCCTCGCCGCCGATCAAATCCCGCGCGCCTCAGCCTTCCGAGCCACGCCCGTCTGATTCCAAACCCCGCCAGAACCCTGTGGCGGCACAAAATCACGCGCCCGACGATCATGCAGGAGCCTCTAGCGAAAGCCCTCATTTTCGCCCGACGTCGCGCCGCCGATGAGGTTTTCGGTCCATAATTTCCGTTCGTCCAACCATCCCGTCGGGCTGATCCTCGCGCGCCACCCGTCAAACATTTCGCGCGCCCGGCGCCGCGCCGTCGCGGCTTTTTCGTGATCGACTTCGATAAAACTCAAAACATCGCCCGGCGCCAAATGCGCGAGCCTTGGCAGGTCGGCCGAGATGACGCAGCCGATCTTGGCGTAGCCTCCGGAGGTCTGGCAGTCCGCGCGAAGCACAATGGGCTGGCCGTCGCCGGGGACCTGGATCGCGCCGGGGGTGGCGCCGTCGGAGACGATATTGCCGCCCTTCATAGTGTGAGCGAGGCGGGGGCCGATCAGTCTCAGGCCCATGCGGTCGCTGTCGGGGCCGACGCGCCATCGCGCCTGCACGAATTTTTGCAGCGATTCGGGCGAAAAATGATCGTCCTGCGGGCCGAGGATGAAGCGGATCGGCCCGGCCTCGTGGATCAGCGGGGGCGCGAAGACATCGCCGCCTTCGGCCGCGCCGCAGGCGAGCGCGTCGCCGGCGCGCAAGCATCGCCCCTCCACCCCCCCAAATCCCGCGCGCAAAAAAGTCGAGCGCGAGCCCAGGATTTCGGGCAGGTCGAGGCCGCCCGAAAAGCCGAGATAGGCCAGGCCGCGCCCGAGTTTCAGCGTCAGCGTGTCGCCCTCGCGGAGCACGACGCCGCGCCACGACGAAATTTGTTGGCGCTCGCCGTCCGGACGCTCGATCATGCCGACCAGGTCGCCGGCAAGGCCGATCTGCGCCGCGCCTTCGCTCGCCCGCAATTCCGGCGCGGCGAGTAGAATTTCGAGCCCCGCGGCGCCCTTCGGCGCGCCGGTCAGACCATTGGCGGCGGCCAGCAACACCGGATCGAGCGCGCCGGAAAGCGCGACGCCGAGCGCGCGAAAATTCCTGCGCCCGAAATCCTGAACCGTGACGCCAACGCCGGGGCGGAGAATTTTGAGCCGCGCGCTCATTCTTCGATCCGAAAATCGTCGGCGCCGCAACGCCCCTCCAGCGCCAAAAACTCGGCGCGGGACACCGCGCGCCAGCGTACGCGGGCGCCGGGCGAGAGCAGGGCGGGGCGCCCTTCGTTGGTCACGTCGAACAGGGGCGCCGGCGTGCGGCCGATCAGGCGCCAGCCGCCGGGGCTTTGATAAGGATAGGCGGCGCACATGGAATCGGCGACGGCGACCGAGCCCGCGGGAATTTTTGGACGCGGCGTGGCGAGGCGCGGGACGGACAGCGCCTCGGGCAGAACGCCGAGATAGGCGAAGCCGGGCTGGAAGCCGAGCATATAGACCTCGAGCGTCAACTCGACGAAGTTCTTGAGCCAGTCCTGCGCCGTCAGGCCGTTCAGCCGCGCGACCTCGTCGAGATCGGCCGCAAAATCACTCTCGGCGCAGAAGGGAATTTCGAACAGCGCGCTGTCCGGCGTTTCCACGCCGGGCGCCCGGGCCAGCGCGGCCAGCAGCAGAGCCAGTTCGGCAAAAGCGATTTGGTCGGGGTCGTACCAGACGGTCGCGGATCCGAACGCCGGCGCCCATTCCTCAACGCCTACGATCCGCGCGGCGGCCAGCGCGGCACAGAAGGCGCGGACCCGGGCGTGAACGTCCGGCGCGATTTGCGCGGCGAAATGAACCGTCGCGGCGGCGTCGCCAAGGGCAAGGATGCGCGGCGCGAGCGGTTTTTCGGGTTCGGCGCGGCGGTCAGACAAATTTTCGCAATCCTTCCCCTTCTTTTTTGCCGCAACTTGTGGCGCATTGGCAAATCGCGCGCGACAATCGGATCGGAAAAAGCCGGGACAGACGTGAAATCCTTCCTCGAAAAATTTTCCCCGCGCGCGACGGGACACCGGTCCGGGTCGTGGTCCGAATCCTGGGCCGCGACCGCCCGACAGGCGCTGCTCTATGCCTTGCCGCTCGGTTTCGTCGCGCTTCTCGCCGCGCAATGGCTCGACGCCGATTATCTCGCCCTGCGTGAGAATTCCCGGCGCCGGGAGAAAGCGGCCGCGGAGACCATGGGCGTCACGGCGGCCGGCGAGGTTTCCACTCTCGCCGCTTTCGCGCGGGCCAATGTCGACCGCGCGGCGGCGGAGGGGCTCGATCCGCCCAACGCTCTGTGGCGGGTGATTTCGGGTTACGATCAGCAACTGCTGGTGCTCATCCGCGCCGGCGATCACACTCTTTTTCCACCCGAGGACCCGCTGGCCGCGCCGAAAATGTGGGAGGAAAAGCTGCGGACCCTGATCGGGGTCGCGAGCCTGCTGCGTGACGGCGATTTCGTCAACGGCTGGTTTCCCGACGCCGCCGGGGAATATTATTTCGAATGCTTGCGCGTCGGCGCGGAACAAACTCGCAAGGAAAGCTGCATCGCCCTCAACGCCCGTTTCATCTTTCCCGAAGTGATCGCGGCCCTGACGAAGCGCGCCGAGAAATTTCCCGGCTGGGCCTTCCGGCTGCGCGATCCTTTTGGGCTGACGATCTGGCAGGTCGGCGTCGCTCCGGAAGGGTACGAAAGCTTCCTCATGAACGGGGCGCTGCGCGGCTGGGCGGTCGATATCGTCGGCCCCAGGGCGTCTGGTCACAGCGTTTTTGAGCGGCTCGCGCTCGCCGCGCCTCTCGCCATGGTCTGGCTGCTTCTGGTCTATCAGGCGCGACGGGCGGACAAGGCTCGCCTGTCCGAGGCCGCGGCGCGCGCGGCTCTCGCCACGCGGCTGTCGCACGATCTGCGCACCCCGCTCGCCAATCTCAAGCTCTATGCCGAACTGATTTCCCGCAAGGCTGGCGACGTCGCCGGCCTGGACCGCTATTGCGCCGTGCTGACCGAGGAAATCGACCGGCTCGACGCGCTGGCGGGCGAGACGATTTTCGGCGACCGCAGCGCGGCGCAGGCCCCAAAGCTTGTCGCCGCCGATCCTTGCGACCTGGCGCGTCGGGTCGTCGCCCGCTATGAGCGGCTGCTTTCGGCGTCGAACTGCCAGTGCGAAACCCATTGCGCGGCGGCGGGCCTCCTGCGTTTCGACGCCAGCGCCTTCGAGCGCATCCTCATCAACCTGCTCGACAACGCCCGCAAATACGCCCCTGGGAGGATTGACGTGGAGGTTTCCTGGCGCGACGGTCTGCTGATGATCGAAGTGCGCGACCATGGCGCCGCAGGGGCGGGCGGCGGCGAAGCCAAGCCCTCGCATGGTTTGGGCCTGTCGATCGTCCAGGATCTGGCGCGCGCCAACGGCGGCAGTTTTTCCCTCAGCGGCGCCGATCCCGGCCTGAGGGCGCGCGCCGCCATCCGCGCCCTGGCCGAGGGAGAGCCGGGATGAAGATCCTCATCGCCGAGGACGATCCCAATCTGCGCGCCGGGCTGACCGACCTTCTGGCGCTCGAAGGGATCGACTGCGTCGTGGCCGAGGACGGCGAGGCGGCCTGGCGCGCCTTCATCGAGGAAGCGCCGGCCCTTTGTCTGTTCGATGTGATGATGCCGCGTCTCGATGGCCTCGACCTGTGCCGGCGCATCCGCGCGCGCGACTCGCATACGCCAATCCTGCTGCTGTCGGCGCGCGGCGCCGAGATCGACCGGGTAATCGGGCTCGAAATCGGGGCCGACGATTATATCGCCAAGCCTTTTTCCGCCCGCGAACTCGTCGCGCGGATCAAGGCCGGCCTGCGCCGGGCCAAAGCCCAGACGCAGGCCGAGGCGTCCGCCGCGGCGCCCAAAGACGCGGAGCGGCTGCGCATGGGCGATCTGGAGATCGATCCAGAGGCCTTGCGCGCCTGGCGCGACGGCCAGAGCATCGATCTCGCCCCGCGCGAACTGGCGATCCTGAAAGCCCTGCGCGAGCGCGCCGGCAAGGCGGTGTCGCGCGACGAATTGTTCGACGTCGCCTGGGGGCGCGACTATATGCCCAACAGCCGCGCGCTCGACCAATATGTCTCGACCCTGCGGCGCAAGATCGAGCGCGACCCGGCCCATCCACGCATCGTCAAGACCGTTCATGGCGTTGGTTATCGTTATGACGAGGACGCCTGACAAAAATCTTACAAAATTCTCGCGGCGACGTGACGCTTCGGGTTCGCGCCCGGTTTACAAGAGAGCAGGCGTCGCTGACGCTTCAATCCCACCAACAAGTTCAATCACGGGAGAAAGCCATGGCCTGGACCACTCCGGAAGCTTGCGAAATCTGCTGCGGCATGGAAGTCACCTCCTATATGTCCGCCGAAATCTGACCAGTCGTTCCGGCGCGGCCCTCCTCCCGCCGCGCCGAGGCGCTGCTTTTTCACATGGTCGCATCCGTCACGCGGATCGGCCTTTTTGGCGTTTGTCGGAAATCAGGAGCCGCCCGTGAAATTCGCCGTCACCCTTCTGGCCATAAGTCTCGCCGGCGCGCCGGCGCTCGCGGCCGGGGCGGCGGCGACCCCCGCGTCCGATGACGAAACGGGCGAACTCAATCCTCAGAGCCTGTCGATCCAATATTGGGCGGCGAAAGCTTCCCAGGGCGATTTCGACCCGCATATGTGCATGTATGGCGTCTTCCTCGACAAGACCGGCCAGCATGACGAGGCGCGCCGCATTTTCGAACGCTGCGCCAACGAGGGCAACCTCAACGCCATGCCCTGGATGTCTTTCCTGGAGGAGAACGGCTACGACCGGCCGTCCGACCCAGCCAAGGCGGCGGAATGGGACAGGAAGCTCGCCGACAAGGGCTCCTCGCTGGGCCAGTTCAATTACGGACTCGATCTCTTGCGCGGCCATGGCGTGATGCAGGACCGTGCAGCGGGCAAGGCCTTGATCGACAAGGCGGCGGCCGGGGGCGACAAAACCGCGCGCGAACTCGCCTCGCATGATTACGACCCCGATTCAGTCACGCCCACCGCCGATCTCGCCCATTACCGCCAGCCGCAGTTCTGAAGGCTCGGGTCAGGCGTAGCGTTGCGGCTCGGCGCCTTCCAGCAGCAGCCGCAGCGCGGTCTGCGTCGCCTGCCGCCGGATTTCTTCGCGCGACAGCATCGCGCCGTCCGGCTCCGAAAGGCGCTTTTCGACCAGCAAGGTTGGGCGCTCGGGGCGCGCCAGTCCAAAATGGACGAGGCCGACCGGCTTTTGCGCCGAGCCGCCGCCGGGCCCGGCGATTCCCGTCACCGAAAGCGCGATCTGCGCCCGCGAATGGTCCAGCGCGCCCAGCGCCATGGCCTCCGCGACCTGGGGCGACACCGCGCCGTGAGCGGCGATGAGATCCGCGGGAACGCCGAGCATCTCCTGCTTGGCCACGTTGCTGTAAGTGACGAAGCCGCGCTCGAAAATGTCCGAGGAGCCGGGGATTTCGGTCAAAGCGGCGGCGATCAATCCGCCGGTGCACGATTCGGCGAGCGCGATCTTCAGTTTTTGCGCGCGGCAGGCGTCGAGAACCGCCCGCGCCAGAGCGATGATGTCTTTGCGCATGACGTCTCCCAAAAATTCAGGGCAGCCGCACGGTCGCCATGGCCAGGGCCGCTATGCCTTCCTGGCGTCCCGTAAACCCGAGCCGCTCGGTCGTCGTCGCCTTCACCGCGACCCGGTCGAGCGGCAGTTGCGCGATTTCCGCGATTTTCGCGCGGATGGCCTCGCGGTGCGAGCCGACCTTGGGACGTTCGCAGATCAGGGTGGCGTCGATATGGGCGAGTTTTCCGCGCCGCGCCGCGACGCGCTCCACCGCATGGCGCAGAAAGCGGTCGGACGCGGTGCCGCGCCATTGCGGGTCGCTCGGCGGGAAATGGGCGCCGATGTCGCCGTCGGCGATCGCGCCCAGCACGGCGTCGGTGATGGCGTGAAGCAGCACGTCGGCGTCGGAATGGCCGACCAGCCCGTGATCGTGGGGCACTTTGACGCCGCCGAGCCAGACATGGTCGCCCTCGCCGAAGGCGTGGACGTCAAAACCCTGGCCGGTGCGGATATCTGGCAGATCGTTCAACAATTTCGACTCCGCGCGGAAAAAATCCTCGGGTGTGGTGAGCTTGACGTTTTCCGCTTCGCCGGGAAAGACGAAGACGCAATGGCCGGCCCATTCGGCCACGGCGGCGTCGTCGGTGAGTTCGCGGCCGCCGTCGGCGCGAACGGCCCGGTGGGCGGCGAGGATCAAGCCGAAGCGGAAGGCCTGCGGCGTCTGCGCCGCGCGCAAGGCGGCGCGCTCGGGCGTGTCGACGATGCGCAAATCCTCCGCGATCTGCTTGATCGTGTCGATCACGGGGATTCCGGGAATGGCGGCGCCTTTCTCCCGAGCCGCTTCCCGGGCCCGCGCGATCAGTTCGGGCCGCACGAAGGGCCGGGCCGCGTCATGGATCAGCACGGCGGCGCCTTCGGCGACGCCGTGGGCCGCAAGGGCCTCCAATCCGTTGCAGACGCTGTCTTGCCGCGTCGCGCCGCCGATGGCGGGGGAAAACAGCCGGGCGCGCAATTCGTCCGCGAGCGGAGCGACGGCGGTCTGGTAGAGGTCGCCGTCGTCGGCGTGAAT
>JAKANG010000447.1 GCA_021812505.1 Pseudomonadota bacterium | reverse complement strand
CTGCGCCCACAGCACGTTGCACTTGAACTGCACCGCCTTGACGCAGGCGTCCTGTTCGGCGCGGGTTTTCGCGTGCGCCTTGATATATTGAAGCGCGAAATCGGCGTCGCGAGGAGCCTGGGACAGGCGGCGCTTGAAATAGGCCATCACGTCGTCGCTGATGAAGCTGTAGTTCTCCAGCATGCCGGCGATTCGCTCGCGATGGATTTTCGGCGCGAAAAGCTCGGTGAGCGAGGAGGCCACCGCGACCACCAGAGGCTGTTCGGTCACGTAGCGCACATAGGCCTCGACCGCGAAGCGGGTGGCGGGCAGGGCGGCTTCCTTGGACATCACCATGGCGCGGTCGAGGCCAAGGCCGTCAGTGAGGACCAGCCAGCGTTCGATGCCGCCCTGCTCCTCGCCGAGACCGTCGTGATCGTGGATGCGGTGGATCCATTCGCGGCGCAGTTCGCGGTCGTCGGTGCGCGCCATCAAGGCGGCGTCCTTGCGCGGCACGGCCTCCTGATAGCAATAGCGGTTGAGCGCCCAAGCCTGGACCTGACCCTTGTTCATCTGGCCGCCATGCAGCATTTTGTGGAAAATATGCTTGTCGTGATAGCGCTCGGCGCCTACGGCGCGGATCGCGGCCTCGAATTCTTCCGGTGTCAGAAGTTCACTCGCTCCAGGGGTGTTTCCGGCCACGGCGGCGCTGCCCATCGTCTTGCTCCCATTATCGTTTCCGCGTCATGACGCGACTTCAGAAGTACCATTTCCGGGTCCGCCGATCATGTAATAAATCTCTGCGGAAGCCCTTAAGCTTGTAAGAATTTCGTCACGCGCCCCACGCGGCTCGGCGATCGGCAGGCGGCCCCGGATGCGCGCCGGCGCGCGGTCGAGAAAGATGATCTCGTCGGCCAGCAGCAGGGCGTCGTCAAGATCGTGGGTGGCGATCAGCGCCGTCATTTTTCGCGCGCCGATCCACCGTGCGAGCAAAAGCCGGAGCCGGTGGTGCAGGGCGCGGTCGAGCGAGGCGAAAGGCTCGTCGAGCAGGAGAAGTTCGGGCTCGATCGCGAAGGCGCGCGCCAGCGCCGCCCGCCGCGCCAGACCGAGCGATAGCTGGCCCGGATAATCGCCGCCATGGCCTTCCAGCTCGAAAGCCGCGAGCAAGTCGGCGAGCGCGGACTCGTCCAGTTTCGGCGCGGCGAGGCGGAGATTGTCGGCGACACTGCGCCACGGCAGCAGGCGCGGCTCCTGAAAAACCATGCCGAGGCGGCGCGGCGCACGCGTCACCGCGCCGGAAAAGGCGCGGTCGAGCCCGGCGACGATGCGCAGAAGGCTGCTCTTGCCGCAGCCCGAAGGGCCGAGCAAAGCGACGATCGAGCCTTCCGCGACCTGAAGCGCGAAATCCTCGAACACCAGCCGCTGGCCGCCGCCAGCGAGCCGATAGGCCTTGCGGGAGATCCTGATCTCAAGGGCCATGGCGAAGGCGCCAGTTCGCCGCCTTTTCGGCGGGCCGCAGGACAAAGGTCTCGGCCAGCATCATCAGCGCGACGAAGGGCAGGGCATAGGCGAGCAGAAGCTTGAGATCGAAAAGCTGGAACGCCTCGTTCATCTTGAAGCCGACGCCATTGGGGCGGCCGAGCAGTTCGACCACCAGTACGATCTTCCACACCAGTGCGAGGCCGCCGCGCGCGGCAGCCGCGAAAAACGGCGCGAGTTGCGGCGCGACCACATGGCGCCAGCGCCGCCAGCGCGAAAAGGCGAAAGCTTGCGCCATTTCGTCGAGCGTAGGGTCGAGCGCGCGGGCGCCCTCGCGCAAGGTGACGACAGCGTTGGGCAATTTGTTGAGCGCGATCGCCGCCAACGCCGAGACTTCGTTTAGACCGCCCCAGATATAGGCGAACATGATGACGACCAGAGCCGGCGTGTTCAGCAGGATCACCACCCATGGATCGACCAGCCGGTCGAGCCAGGGCAGGCGCCCGAGCGCGACGCCGAGCGCCGAGCCGGCGACCATGGCGAGGGAAAAGCCGCCGAGCACGCGGGCCAGGGTGACGCCGAGATTGACAGCGAGGGCGCCGCCGCGCGCCTCCGCGATCATGGTTTCGACGACCGCCGCCGGCGCGGGAAGATAATGCGGGCCGAGAAGCCGCGCGCCGATCTGCCACAGCGTCAGGAAAAGGACGATCGAAATCAGCCGGGTCATGGACGGTAGAACACGCCGGGGTCCAGCTCCGTCGCCTTGCCGACGAGCTGGGACCCGCCGACCTCGGCGAGCACCTTGTAGATCGCGGCGGCGTCGGCCCGATATTGCGCGAGCGTCGCGGTCGGGACGCCGCGGCGGTAATATCGCCGCAGAATCGCCAGCGTTTTCGGATCGGTTATGCCAGTCATCGGCGCGATCTTCGCAAAGGCTTCGTCATTGTCGGCGAGCAGATTTTTCGCCTTTGTCATCATGGCGAAAAAGCGTTGCAGACGGTCCGTGTTCTTCGCGGCGAACTCTTGCGTGAAGACATAGCCGGTAACGATGAGCGGATGTTGGGCGCCGAGGTCGCGCTCGACATCCGCCATGTCGATGGCGCGGGCGAAGCCCTTGCCTTCGAGTCTGGCGGCGAAGGTGAAAAATTCCAGCGCGGCGTCGAGTTCGCCCTGCGCCAGCTTTTCGGCGAGCAGCGGCGGCGCGGCGAAGACCGGGTTTGCCCTGGTCTT
>JAKANG010000446.1 GCA_021812505.1 Pseudomonadota bacterium | reverse complement strand
CGTCGGCGCCCTGCCCCGCACGCTCCCGCCGCTCTCGGCGCCGAGCTTCGACCCGGCGACATTGGGCATGCTGCTGCCGACGGCGCTCGCCATCGCCATTTCGGCGCTCAACGAAGTGGTGTCGATCGGCCGCGCGCTGGCCATCCGCTCGGAGCAGAGGCTCGACATCAACCAGGAGTTCATCGGCCAGGGCCTCGCCAATCTCATCGGCTCCTTCTTCTCCGGCTATGTCGTCTCCGGCTCCTTCAACCGCAGCGCGCTCAATTACGAATCGGGCGCGCGCACCCAGGTCTCGGCGGTGTCCGCCGGCCTGATTCTCGCCGGCATCCTGGTTTTCGCCGCGCCGCTTGCCGCCTATCTGCCCCATGCCGCGATGGCCGCCTCGCTGGAGCTGGTCGGCTGGAGCCTAATCGACCGCAGAAGCCTGCGCGGCATCTGGCGCAGCGGCTGGGCGGAGCGCGGCGTGCTGCTCGCCACCATCGGCGTGGCTCTGTTCATCCAGATCCAGGCGGCGATTCTCGCCGGCGTCGCGCTGTCGCTGGTGGTCTATCTCTACCGGACGTCCAATCCGGAGATTCGTCCGCGCGTCCCCGATCCGGCGGACGAGAACCGCAAATTCGTCGACGCCGCCCCAGAAAAACCGGAATGCCCGCAGTTCCGTCTCGCCCGCCTCGACGGCTCGATCTATTTCGGCGCCGTCAATTCCTTCCGCGACGCGCTCAACGCCTTCGAACACGAACGGCCGAGCTGCAAGCGCTACGGGATCATCATGCGCGGCGTGAATTTCATCGATCTCGCCGGCGCCGAGGCGCTGGCCATCGAAACGCGGCGGCTGCGCGCCAGCGGCGGCGACCTTTATCTCATCAACATCAAGGAGCGGCCGCTGGAATATCTCGAAAAGGGCGGCTATGTCGATCAGATCGGCCGCTCGAATATTTTCCTCGGCAAGACACGCGCGCTGGCGGAAATCACCAAAAAGCTCGACCATGACATTTGCAGCCGCTGTTCGCTGCGAGTGTTCAGGGAGTGCGCACGCTATGGAAAGCCGCGGCCCGAGGAGAAGGCTACGCCAGACGCCGCCGCCTCCACGACGCCCGCGCCGGGGCAAGCGTGAACGCCGCCAACCGAAAAACCAGATCTCGCGCGTGGGATGGCGCCGGAGCCGGGGCATTTCCTTGACCGACGTTGAAACAGGCCCGGATTTCGCCGAGATCGGCCGGAAAATCTTCGCCCAGCCATGCGAATTCGTCTGGGCGGCGGAACGAATCGGCGACCTTCCGCCGATGGGGCCGACGGAAATCGCATTCGCCGGCCGCTCCAATGTCGGCAAATCGTCGCTGCTCAACGCCCTGACCGGCCGCAAGACCCTGGCGCGGACCTCACACACGCCAGGCCGCACCCAGCAGCTCAATTTCTTCGCCCTTGGTCCGGACCCAAAGGCGCCCCTGCTGCGCTTGGTGGACATGCCCGGCTATGGATATGCCGCGGTGTCCAAGGAAAAAATTGCCGGCTGGACCCGGCTGATGCAGGATTTTCTGCGCGGGCGGGCTTCGCTGGCGCGCGTCTTCGTGCTCATCGACGGACGCCACGGGATCAAGGACCTCGATCGCGACATGCTCAAGCGCCTGGATCAGGCGGCGCTGTCCTATCAGATCGTGATGACCAAGCGCGACGAGGTGAAAAAGGGCCTGATCGAAAGGACCGTCGCCGACGCTGAAGCCGTCCTGCGCGGCCATCCCGCCGCACATCCCGACGTCATCTTCCTGTCATCGCACAAGGGCGAAGGTCTGTCCGACCTGCGCGCTTCGATCGCGCGGCTTCTCTTCGAACGCGACAGAACGATTTTCGGGGCCGCGCAAATCGGCTAAACAGCCCGGGAAGTCTCCAGAAGGCAAAATCATGAGCGACACACCGGCCAAGTCCGCCCCCCTCAGCCAAGCCGCCGCGATCGAACAGGCGCGAATCCTGATGCAGGCGCTGCCCCATATGCTGCATTACGACGATGCGGTCGTGGTGGTGAAATACGGCGGCCACGCCATGGGCGACGAGGCGACCGCGCGCAATTTCGCGCGCGACATGGTCCTGCTCGAACAATCGGGCGTCAATCCGGTCGTCGTCCATGGCGGCGGCCCGCAGATCGGCGCCATGCTCAACAAGCTCGGCATCAAGTCGGAATTTGCCGACGGCCTTCGGGTGACCGACAAGGCCACGGTCGAAGTGGTCGAAATGGTGCTGGCGGGCTCAATCAACAAGCAGATCGTCGGCTTCATCAACAATGCCGGCGGGCGCGCCATCGGACTGTGCGGCAAGGACGGCAACATGGTCACCGCGCGCAAGGTCGAGATGAGCGAAAGCGACGGCAAACCCGCCGTCGATCTCGGTTTCGTCGGCGATCCCGCCAAGGTGGACGCGACCGTCCTGGAGCAGGTGCTTGGCCGCGAGCTGATTCCCGTGCTCGCGCCGGTGGCGCTGGGCGCCGAGGGCGAGACCTATAATGTCAACGCCGACACTTTCGCCGGCGCCATAGCCGGCGCGCTCGCGGCCAAGCGCCTGCTGCTGCTGACCGACGTTCCCGGCGTGCTCGACAAGGATAAGAATCTGATCAAGGAGCTGCGCATCGGCGAAATCCCGG
Source organism: Pseudomonadota bacterium (assembly GCA_021812505.1). The sequence continues at coordinate 58 of JAKANG010000446.1, read as the reverse complement.
CGCTGATCGCCGACGGCACGATCACCGGCGGAATGATTCCCAAGGTCGAGACATGCAT
>JAKANG010000445.1 GCA_021812505.1 Pseudomonadota bacterium | reverse complement strand
GACCGGTCGGGAATCTGGCCGCCGACCAGGCCTGTGTTGCCGCCCTGTGGCACGATTTTCAGGCCATGTTGATCGGCGAAGGCGCAGATGGCGGCGACTTCCCGGGTCGATCCCGGGCGCACGACGCAGGCCGCCTTGCCATGCCAGAGGTCGCGCGGCTCGCTCAAAAAGGCTTCCATGTCCGCCGGCGCGGTCAGGACATATTTCTCGCCGACGATCCTTGCCAGTTGCGCGGCGACGGCGGCGGGGGAAAGCTCGGTCATCGTCTAAAACTCTTTGCAATTTTTGCCTAGAAGCCTGTTACCCCCACCGTCGCCCTCCCCACAAGGGGGAGGGAGTGGAGACCGCTCATTCCACCCAATCAGCCGAGCAGGCGGCGTTTGCGCGCGGGCCTTTGCGGCGCTTTGCGGAACACGCCGACCAGCTCCACATGGGGCGAAAAGAGGAATTGGTCAACCGGCGTCACACGCTCGAGCCGATAGCCGCCCTCGATCAGGATTTTGGCGTCGCGGGCGAAAGTTTTGGGGTTGCAGGACACGCCGGCGAGGGTCGGGATGTCGCTTTTCGCCAGCTCTCGCGCCTGCGCCTCCGCGCCTGCGCGGGGGGGGTCGAAGACGACAGCGTCGAAAGACGCCAGTTCGGCGGCGCGCAGCGGACGGTCGAACAGGTCTCGGCGCTCGCCATTGACGAGCCGAAGGCCTTGCGTTTCGCGCGCGCCGCGCAGGCAGGCGGCGAGAGCGCCCGCATCGCTCTCTGCGCAGAAAACCTCAGCCTTTTCGGCCAGCCGTAGCGCGAAGGTTCCGACGCCGCAGAAAAGGTCGGCGGTTCTTTTCGCGCCGCCCATGGCGTCGAGGACGAGGCGCGCCAACGCCTCCTCGCCGGCGGCGGTGGCCTGAAGAAAGGCGCCGGGCGGCGGGGTGACGCGGGCGCGGCCGACGACGATTTGCGGGGCGCGGCGTTCGACCAGCGGCAGGCCGTGGTTCGAGACGCGGGCGAGGTCGAGTTCAGTCGCCGCCTCGATCAGAGCCTGTTCGAGAGCAAAATCGAGTTGGCCGCAGCCGCGCAGGTCGAGATCGAGGCCGCCGAGCGAGGCGGTGACGACGAGATCGAGCGGCTTGTCTAGGCTTTTGAGGATTTCCGCGACCCGCCCTGCGGCGGAGAGGGCGCCGGCCATTTCCGGGGCGAGGATCGGGCAGGACTCAAGCTCGAAAATGCGATGGCTTCGCGCCTGCATAAAACCGACATGGGGCTCGCCGCGCTGGTCGTTGCGCGAATGGAAGGCGGCGCGCCGGCGCCCAACGCCCCAGGCGGCGACCAGCGGCGCGACTTGCGCCGCGAGCGCGGCGTTGCGCAGAGCCTCCGCGACCAGGCCGCCCTTCCAGGCGCGATAGGCGGGCGCCGCAAGAGTCTGGACCGCGCAGCCGCCGCAATGCGTGAAATGCGGGCAAAGCGGCGCGACGCGGTCGGGGGAGGGCGTCAGGACCTCGATAAGCTTTCCGCGCTCGCCGTCCACTTCGGCGCGGATTTTTTCGCCGGGCAGGGCGTAGGGGGTGAAGACGAGCCCATGCGGCCCACGGCTCACGCCCTCGCCGCGCGCGCCGAGCTTTTCGACGTCGAGGACGGCGTTGAGTTCAATCATGTCGGGTGGCTCCGATCCGAACGGATCGGAGCCAAGCTCCTTCTTATTGCCATGACGCGTTTTCTTCATGCGAAATGGTCTCTATTTCGCTCGAAAACGCTATGGCGGGCCCCGATCAGAAATTCGCGATTGCCGTCGCCGCCTGCGATGGGGGAGAGGATCACGCCGATCACTTGCCAGCCGAGCTTTGGGAACAGCGCCGCGATCCGGTCGCAGGCCGCTTTTTGCGCCGACTCGTCGCGAACGAAACCCTTTTTGACCAGTTCCGGCCCGACCTCGAACTGCGGCTTGATCAGGAAAACGGCCTCGGCCTGCGGCGCCGCGAGCGCCAGGACCGGCGGCAGGATCTTTTCCAGCGAAATGAAGCTCACATCGCCGACGATCAACCGGGGCGGGGCGGGGAGGTCCGCGCCAGAAAGGGTTCGCGCGTCGCGCCGCTCCAACGATTTGACCCGCGAATCCTGGGCGATCCTCGGGTGAAGCTGGCCATGACCGACGTCCACGCAGGTTATGTGCATAACGCCGCGCGTCAGCAGGACGTCGGAAAAACCGCCGGTCGAGGCGCCGATGTCGAGCGCCAGTTTTCCGGCGGGATCGAGTGCGAAAGCGTCGAGCGCCGCCGCGAGCTTCACGCCGCCGCGCGACACCCAGGGGTAAGCCGGGCGGGCGTCGAGCCGGGCGCCTTCCGGGATGGGTTCGGACGGTTTGGCGACCGGACGTCCGTCAAGGGTGACGAGGCCGGCCTCGATCGCCTCGCGGGCCTTGGCGCGGCTGGGAAAAAGGCCGCATTCGACCAAAGCCACATCGGCGCGGGACATCTGCGCGGGTCCTGGCGCTCACGCCGTCTTGATCGCCGTCGGACGGCCGAGGGCTTCGAAAACCTTGGCGACAATGCCTTTCGCGTCGAGTCCGGCCCTGGCGTACATCGTTTCCGGCTTGTCATGGTCGAGGAAGACATCCGGCAGGGCCAAGGCGCGGAAGCGCAGGCCGCCGTCGAGCAGGCCGTCCTCGGCCAGTTGCTGGGCGACGAAGGAGCCGAAGCCGCCGATGGAGCCT
>JAKANG010000444.1 GCA_021812505.1 Pseudomonadota bacterium | reverse complement strand
CTCGTCGCTGGCGAGGTCGAATAGGATCGGCAGCATTTCCTCATCGGGAATCTGATAGGCGACGTCAATCGGCGCATCGACCAGATTGGCGGTGATGCGGCCCTGGCCGATGCCTTCGGTGATCGAGGAGCCGGAGGATTTGAGTTCGCCAGTCGTGTAATAAGAAAAAAGCGCCGCGCCCATCGGGTCGGCGAGGCCGATCTTGATGTTCCGGTTGCGGGCTTTCAGCGCCATGCCGACGCCGGCGAGCGTGCCGCCCGTGCCGACGGCGCAGATGAAGCCGTCGAGCCTGCCATCGAGCTGATCGTAGATTTCGGGGCCGGTGGTTTCCTCGTGGCCGCGCCGGTTGGCGACATTGTCGAACTGGTTGGCCCAGATCGCGCCGCCCGGATTCTTTTCCGCCAGCTCCGCCGCGAGCCGCCCCGAAACCTTCACGTAATTGTTGGGGTTGGAATAGGGCACGGCGGGCACTTCGATCAGCTCGGCGCCCTGCAGGCGCAGCATGCTTTTCTTTTCCTCGGACTGGGTGTCCGGAATGACGATGATGGTGCGGAAGCCGAGCGCATTGGCGACCAGCGCGAGGCCGATGCCGGTATTGCCGGCGGTGCCCTCGACGATGGTCCCGCCCGGCTTGAGCGCGCCGCTGGCCATGGCGTCGCGGATGATGGCGAGCGCGGCGCGATCCTTCACCGAGCCGCCCGGATTCATGAATTCCGCCTTGCCGTAGATCGCGCAGCCGGTAGCTTCCGAGGCGGCGCGCAATTTGATGAGCGGCGTGGAGCCGATGGCGTCGAGAACCGATTCCGTGACTTTCATGACAAGACCTGACTGGGACGGCGCGTTAACCTGTTGAATTCCAACGGCTCGCCATCGGGGAAGGGGAAGGCTTTGCCTTTGCGTTACAAAGCCTATGCCAATTTCGCTGGGCGGGGAAAGCGGCGTCTCATGAGCCGCGCGAAAAGTCGTCGATAAAGGCGCGCAGCCGGGTCGTGGGCGGGCCGTAGCTGACGATTCGCACGTCGAGCGGCAGGTGTGACGCGAGGTCGAGCGCGCGGCGGATGGCGGGAAAGATCCATTCATCCTCATTGCCGAAGGCGCCGCCGCCGACAAGGGTCAGCAGCACCTTGTCCGAGCCGCCCCGGCTTGCGTTCAGGGCGCCGGCCCAGAGCGTCGCCTCATAGGCCGCCTCCAGCACGAGGCTGGCGAAAGGCGCCCAGCCGGGCCGCGCGACGTCGGGGTTGTAGGCGACGGGCAGGGCGGAGCAGAAAGCCTGCGACACCACAATCGGCGGGTCGCGCGCGGGGTCGGTCACCTCGACATCGCTGTGCAGGCCAATGCGCAGGGCCGCGCGCAAGGCGTCGATCTCGTCTTCGCCCGCGTTGTCGAGATGGCTGGAAATGGCCTTGAGGCCGGCGGCGTTGCAGCGGGCGTAGCCGTTCTCCATCCGCCACAGCTCGGAAACGGGCCGCCTGAGGGCTGCGCCCAGCATCGCCCCGACATCGGCGAGGCCGTCGAGTTGCCGCGTGGCGGTCTGGCCGAGTTGATCGCCCATGGGAACGAAATAATTGCGATAGATCGTCGCCGCGCCGGCGGCGATGGCGCAGGCGGGACCTTGGGTTGGGTCATCTTGATAGCGGGCGACGCCCTGTTCCGGCGTCACGCTCGGCCCGACCATTTCCAGCATGTTGAATTGCGAGGCGACCTGGAACAGCGCGCCGCGATAGGCCTCGTCGCCATGCAGGCGGCGCGCGTCGCCTTGCAGGACGCTCAGGCGCAGGGCGCCCGGCGCGAGGCCGCAGGACGTTGCCCGCGCGCGCAATTCCCCGAGCGAAGGAAGCTCCAGCGTCCCGATGCCGAAGCTCCGCCCGTTGACATGGGAGACGAGCCGGTCGCCTTGCATCGAGAGATTGGCGCGGACCTGCGCCGGGCTTTCCTCCGCGAATCCGGTCAAGGCCTTGAACCAATCCATCACGGCCGCCTGTTTTTTCGCTTCGCCACCTTTATCACTTCATGAACCGGCGCGCGAAACCGGCAAGCGTCGGCGTGATCTTCGGTCGCAGGAGGCGCTGGTCATAGCCCGCCATGCGGCGGTCGTTCTCGACGAGGCAGAGGTCGATCAGTTGCGCGGGCGACAGCTCGACGCCCACGGCGCTCGCGCCGTTCATGGCGAAATTGGCGTCCTGCATTTCGCCGCCTTCGTCGAGGCCGCGCGCGATGCCGATGCGCTCATAGATCAAAAAAGCCCAGACCGCGATTTCGGTGAGGCGGAAGGACAGGCGCTTCCAGATCGGCAGGTTGTGGCGATACCAGGCCACCCAATTGACGAAGAACAGGATGTGGCGGGCTTCCTCCTGGATCACCGGCTCGAAAGTCTCGACCAGCTCTTCCGGGAAATAGCCGGAGCGGCGCGCGGTTTCGAACAGGCCGAAGGCGAAGAACGAGTCGATGCATTCGCTGTAGCCGGTCACCAGCCAGGCCCAGAGCGCGTCTTTTGGCGCAGCGTATTCCGGCTCGGGCGCGAGTTCTATGCCATAGGCTTCGACGAGCTTGGACAGCACGACCTTGTGGCGCTGCTCCTCGCCGGCGTCCATCACCAGCGCCTCGCGCAGGACCGGATCGGTGACGGAGTCCGCAAAAGTCTTGACGCGGATCGAGGCGCGGCCCTCGGTCTGGACGGCGATGTCCCAGATCGGAGA
>JAKANG010000009.1 GCA_021812505.1 Pseudomonadota bacterium | reverse complement strand
ACTGGCTTCGTGTTCAAGATTCAGGCGAACATGGACCCCAACCACCGTGACCGCATCGCCTTTCTGCGCGTGACGTCGGGAAAACTTTCGCGCGGGATGAAGGCGCGGCTATCGCGCACGGGGAAGAACATCGCGCTCAACGCGCCGCAATTCTTCTTCGCCCAGGACCGCCAGCTCGCGGATGAGGCTTACGCCGGCGACGTGGTCGGCATTCCCAATCATGGCGCTTTGCGCATTGGCGACACGCTGACCGAGGGCGAAAATCTGGTCTTTCGCGGCGTGCCGAGTTTTGCGCCCGAGATATTGCGGCGCGTAAAACTGGGCGACGCGATGAAGGCCAAAAAATTGCGCGAGGCCTTGCAACAGATGGCGGAGGAGGGGGTCGTGCAGCTTTTCCTGCCCCATGACGGCTCCCCCGCCATGGTCGGGGTGGTCGGCGCGCTCCAGCTCGACGTGCTCGCCGAGCGCCTTCAGGCGGAATATGGCCTGCCGGTCAGTTTCGAGACCAGCCGCTTCGAGATCTGCCGCTGGATCTCTGCCGACGATCCGGCCGAACTGGAAAAATTCGTCCGCGCCTATCCCTCCTCCATGGCCAACGATCTCGACGGCGCGCCGGTCTTTCTGGCGCAATCGGCGTTCAACCTGCGCTATGACCAGGAACGCTGGCCGGCGATCAAATTCGCCGACATCAAGGATTACCAGATCGCGCGGAGCTGATCCGCGGCGCCCCGCGATTGTTGTTCCAGCGCAACGCCGGCCCCGCGAAGGTCGCCGCGCGCGGCTTTGTCGTGAAAAGCGCCTTGACGCGCCCGCCCTTCTTTGCGCATCGTCCTCGCCATAGCAGCCGGGGGACACCATGCATTCGACCCGTAGCGCCATTCTGGCGACCGCCCTGCTGGCGCTTTGCGCCGGCGCCGCCGTCGCCGGTCCGCGGGAGCGCGCCGAGGATTTCTTCACTCTTCCCTATGACGGGCGCATGCCGCCATGCGACGACGGGGTTTCGCTTTATGAAATCTCGCAGCGTTTCGCGACGTCGGAGACCTTCTATGCCAACTCGCCCCTGCGCATCACCGGCTTCAACGCCATCCGCGAATATGCTTATCGCGCTAATGGCGCCGAGTTCATTCCCCGCCGTTATTGCGTCGCCAAGGCCTCGTTCAACGATTCCAGCGTGCGCACGATCAAATACACGATCATCGAGCGCGGCGGCCTGATGAGCTTCAATCGCGGCGTCGAATGGTGCGTGGAGGGACTCGACCGCTATCGCGCCTATGCGCCGATGTGCGACGGCGTCGGCCCCTGATCGGCCACCGGACGGCGGGATGAAGGCGCTCTCGGCGGCGATTTTGGCCGCGATCCTGATGCTTTTCGTCGCGGCGCCCGATGTCGTCGCGCCGGCCCGGGCGGACGACTGCCTGCTCGACCGTTGCGCCGACCGCCAGCCGGCGTCGCCATCCGCGCCGACCGGTCGTTTCGGGCCGGGCGGCCGTGCCGGGTCGGAACCTTGGCGCAGCGGCGCTGCGTCCGGCGATTTCGATTTCTACGTCCTATCCCTCTCGTGGTCGCCGAGCTTCTGCGCGACGATCGGCGCGCGGCGCGGTTCGGCACAATGCGCGCCGGGCGCCAATCCCGGCTTCGTCGTTCACGGCCTGTGGCCGCAGAACGCCGATGGCTATCCCAGCCAGTGCCCCGGCAATCCTTACCTGCCTTATTCGGTCCTGTCGCGGCTTGGCGATCTCTATCCCGATCCCGGCCTCGCGCGCCACGAATGGCGCCAGCACGGCCTGTGTTCCGGCAAGAGTCCTTCGGGCTATTTCGCCGATGTCCGCGCCGCGCGCGATTCGGTCGCCGTTCCGCCGCCGCTCAAGGCGCCCCAGGCCGACCAGCGGCTCGCGCCCCAAAACATCCAGCGCGCCTTCATGGCGGCCAATCCGCGCCTGCGCGCCGGCATGATGGCGGTGACCTGCCGGCGCGGCCTGTTTCTCGAGGCGCGCTTCTGCCTGTCGAAGGATTTGCGCGATTTCGTGTCCTGTCCGGAGGTCGCGCGGGAGGGCTGCCGCGACATGAGCGTGGTCGTCCCCGCCGGGCGATGAACTACCGCCACGAATTCCACGCCGGCAATTTCGCCGATGTCCTGAAACATGCGGTCCTGGTCCGGACGCTGCTCTACCTGCGCCGCAAGGACAAGCCGTTCCGCGTCATCGACACCCACGCCGGGGCGGGGCTTTACGACCTGTCGGGGCCTGAAGCGGCGCGCTCCGGCGAGGCGCGCGACGGGATCCTGCGGCTGCTTGAGGGCGCCGATCTCGGCGAGGCCTCGGGCCTGCTGGCGCCCTATCTCGACGTCGTGCGCGCGGCGGGCGCCCCGCGGCTTTACCCCGGTTCGCCCCTGATCGCGCAATCCCTGCTGCGGCCGCAGGACCGCGCCCTGTTCTGCGAATTGCTGCCCGAAGCGGCGCAAGCCCTGCGCCGGGCCGTGGGCCGCGACGCCAGGGTCAAGCAAATTGAGATCGACGGCTATGGCGGGCTCAGGGCTTATCTGCCGCCCAGGGAGCGGCGCGGCCTGGTGCTGATCGATCCGCCCTTCGAGCGCCGCGACGAATATGAACGCCTGTTCGATGCGGTTGTCGCGGCCATGCGCAAATGGCCAACCGGGATTTTCATTGTCTGGCAGCCGGTCAAGGAGCCGGAAATCGCAAACGCCTTCTGCCGCGCGCTCGCCGCGCAGGCGCCGGACTGGCTGCGGATCGAGCTTCAGGTCGAAACGCCGGCGTTAGGGCGCCCGCTCGCCCGCACCGGGCTGATGGTCGTCAACCCGCCCTATGTCCTTGAAGATGAAATGAAGAACATTCTTCCCGCGCTGGCGGGCGCCCTGGCGCGCGGACCAGGCGCCGAATTTTCGATCGAACGCGGCGGCGACGCGGAGCACGGCGCCCAGGGATGAGAAGCAAACGCTTCGTGACCAAGCCGCAAGGCCTCAAAAGGGCGGGACGCGCGCGGCGACAAGCCTGCTTTCAATGGCGGAAGTCCGCCCGGAGCCGGCATTGCCCGTTCCGCCGGCCGCGCGGCCTTCTTCATTTGCACCTGGGATGTTCAAGGTCCTTTTGCGCCTTGGCCCAAAGCTCTTCCCTCCTTGCTTTTTGGTTTCGGACATTCTGGTCAGGAGTTCTTTCGCGAGCTCCGTTGCAGCCCTTCGCGTTCCCGCGTCCTTCAGGCGCGAGCCGACGCGCAGCCAGCAATAACCGGCCGGCCGGTCGGCTGCGGGATCTGGAGAGGGCAGCCAAACGTCTCCTGTTTTCACCTTCGAGTAGTCGAGACTCCCTGCCAGATATTCCAAGCCGAAGATCGCGGGGCCGAAGTTCTGTTCCGCCGCTTGCGTCAGCAGCGCCCGGCCGGAGCCTCGCCGTATGAGCTCGCGCCGAACTCCGATGTGATATTCCGCCTCGGCGTCGCCCTGTGCGGCTTCGTGCTCAAGCTCCACGACGGATGCCGGCTTCCCTTCGCGGCGGCGCTCAACCATTCGGAGCGCCTTATCGATTTCGACCGGCTCAAGAAACTTCATGCCGTTCAGGCAGTCCCTCGTTCCTACGAAGGCGACCGCGCCGCCGAACACGTAAGGTCCGGACAGGACCATGACGGAGTTCCATTCTTCCTTACCTGCGCCCGGCTCGATCGCGTCGATGAAAAGCTGAGCGTCCGGGCCTTCAAATCGGTGAGTGATTTGGCCTTGCTGTTCAATATCGGAGGGTTTTGCGCAGGCGAGCTTTTCCGCGCGAGCGAAAGGCGCAGAGGCCAGGACCAACAGCCTCATTCCGAATGAAATCGCCAAAAATCCTGCTCTGCTCACGGCGCCCCCGGTCCCTCCCGTCGGGTCGAATGTAACACTTGGCGCACACGCCTGACAGATGCGATGGTTTTGTCGGGATCGGCCACGCCTCCGAGGAAGCGGCCAAGCTTCAGCGAGCGGCCCGCGGCAATAAAAAAGTCAAGCAGGACGACATCGATACACGACGAATGAGGCGCGGTGCGGTATAGCTTTAGCGTACAATATGATGTATATATTCGATACATCGAATATACGCAACAACACTTAACGTAAATGAAGAAAAACGCAAACAAACTCTTGCCAAGTGTGATGTTGTGTCGCAACGTATGATCTTGGGGGATTTCGTTTCGACGAAGCGGCGGAGCAATGGATTCGCCGGTCTTGCGATACAAGAAGCCTATATAACAGCAAGCGATCCGCCAAGCGGCCGAGGCAATCGGGCCGGGTGGACTGCACTTGGAATTGCAATCCCAGCGGCGCGCCGCCCGAACTGTCGGCCTTGAACGGAGGAAACACGTCATGGCTCAGTCGGGAACGATCAAATTCTTCAACGCGGACAAAGGCTGGGGCTTCATTCGGCCCGCCGACGGCGGCAAGGATATTTTCGTCCATATCACCGCCGTCGAACAGGCCGGCCTGACGGCGCTCAACGAGGGCCAGAAACTCACCTTCGAGGTCGAGCCCGACAAAAAAGGCAAGGGGCCGAAGGCGGTCAATCTCCATTTGGAGTAACGCCTGGGGCGGGGTTTCGCGGCGCCCGCAATGCGAGCGAAAAGCTTGCGGCCGGAGACAGAATCGGGTTCGCCTTCATGCGCGCGATTTTGCCTGTGCGCGGAGTTCTCGCCATGAAGCTGTATTTTTCGCCGACCTCGCCTTTTTCCCGCAAGGCGCGCATCGCCGCCGCCTTGGCGGGCGTTGACGACAGGATCGAACTGGTCCGCGCCGACACCAACAATCCGACAGACGTCCTTCGCGTCAAAAATCCGCTCGGCAAGATCCCGACGCTCGAGCGCGAGGACGGGCCCTGCATTTACGACAGCGCGGTGATCTGCGCTTATCTCGACGAACTCGCCGGCGGCGGCCGGGTCATCCCGGCCGAACGCGAGGCGCGTTTCGCCGCCTTGACGCTCGAAGCGCTCGCCGACGGCGTCGCCGACGCCGCGATCCTGCAGATCTATGAGAAGCGCATGCGCGCGGAGAGCGAATACAGCGAGAACTGGATCGCGCATCAGCGCGGCAAGATCGATCGGGCGATGGCGTCACTCGAAGCCTCCCCGCCGCAACCCGGCGCAAGCCATATCGGCGCGATCGCCCTCGCCTGTGCGCTGGGCTATCTCGACCTGCGTTTCGACGGCGCCTGGCGCGCCGGCCATCCGCGCCTCGTCGCCTGGCTCGACTCCTTCGTGGCGGCGGTTCCGGCCTTCGACAAGACCAGGGCGTAAAAAAGCCCCGGCGCAGGACGCCGGGGCTTCGGAGGAGGCGTGGGAGCATCGCCTGTGTCGTGCGCCTTCCGCGGGATTGGCGCCTTTTTTCGCGGACTTCAGAACTTGTAGTTCACGCCGGCGCGCAGCATGTTCACACTGGCGCTCGCGCTCATGACATTGGGCGTGAGACCGAAAAAGCTGTTGCTGCCGAAGGACGCGAACAGATATTCGGCCTTGACCGTGATGTGCGGCGTGACGGCATATTCCGCGCCGAAGCCCAGAGCATAGCCGTTGGACCAGAAACTCTGATTGGCGGTCGCGCTCGCGACGTAATTGTTCAATGTGCCGGCGACTTCCGCGCCCGCATAGCCGCCGGTTCCGAAAATCAGCAAACGGTCCATTGCATAGCCGACCCGCGCGCGGATCGTGGCGATATTTTCGATGTTGCCGCTCGAAAATACGCCGGGCGCGATCGAACCGCTCGAAGCGAAATGCGACCAGTCATAATCGGCCTCGGCGCCGACCAGCAGATTGCCCGACTGGTAATTATAGCCTGCGGTGCCGCCGATCAGCCAACCGTCGGGATTGGAGCCGAAATAAGAGCGCCCCCCGCCGATAAAGTTGCCGAGCCCGGCGCCGAGGTTGAGGCCGGCGTAGAAACCGGTCCAGGTGAAGGATGGCGGATAATCGTAAGAGGCCGGCGCATCCTTGCTGTAGGGCAGATCGGCGGCCTGCGCCAGCGACGCGAAGGAGATCGCCGCGCCGCTGATCAAGGCGATCGAAACCTTTCTCATTTCTCAACTCCGGATCGAGGCCGTTCGACGGCCGGTCTGGAGCGATTTAGGATCGTAAAGGTAATTGGAGCGTAAAAATAAATGGTTTATGCAAATTAGGAAATATGATGTCACTAAGGCGAATAAGAGATGAATCCTGTCATGATTGTTTTAACTAAAATTAGGCGGAGTTATTTGGTTAACGCGCAATCGCGTTGCTGAATATGCGTTTACACTGCCCGAATATCCTAACCGTATATTGGTTAATATCGCAGGTGCCGAAGCAATGGCCACGAAGAAAGCCCACGCTCAATCGGCGCTCGGCAGCCGGCGCATGGTAAATTCGATCCGTCCGTCGGCCAGTTCGCTCCAGGATTCGATTTCGGTCATATAGGCGGCCTTGGGGAAGGCGGCGAAAATCTCGCGCGCCTTCTCGCGCGCTTCGTCGCGCGGCAGGGTGAAGGATTCCCGCTTGAATCCGTCGGCGCGCCGCTCCTGCGACGCCTGCCGCAGCTTTCCGGCCATGCGCGCGGCGAGTTCGACCGGATGCTTGTTTTCCACCGCCATGTCTTTCCCGAGGGCGCGGTTCCGCCGCCTCGCCCGAGAGTAAAACCTAACGCCGGTTCCGCGTCCAGCCTGATTCGTGCAGCGAGGATTCTTGCGGTCCCTGCGCGCAGGCGGCGTCCATCAGCGCCGCGATCCGTTTCGGGTCTTGGGGGAACCCGGCGCGGATCCAGGCGGCCTGCAGGCGTTTCAGCGCCGCGCCGAGACCCGCGCCTTGCCGGACGCCGCGCGCGAGAAGATCGGCGGCGGCGAATGGCGCCTTGGGCGCCGGCGTGTCGCGCAGAAAGGCCTGCGCCGCGAGAAAGTCCTGGTCGTTCGGCCCCGCCGGGCCTTCCGCCTGGATCAGCAGCAGAGCGTCGCGGGCGGCCTGGGCGCCGCGCAGGAAAAGCTGCTCGCGCAATTGCGCCGGCGACGGGGCTTGGGTGGCGCCATGCCAGGCGGCGGCGGCCGCGGCCATTTCGGCGAGCCGGCGCCTTTCCGCGCGCGACAGGCGGAGCGCCTCGCTGAGGCGCTCCGCGTCGCTGGCGCTGTGCACGGCGAGCGCGGCAAGCGAAACGAGCGGGTCCGAGAGGTTTTGCGCGGAAAGAATCGCGGCGAGGCGGCGGTTGCGCGCCGGCCAGGGCGCGACATGGAGAAAAGCGAGCAGCCCCGCCTGGCTCATGGCTTCGATCACGGCGGCGGAACGCGGGAAAGACAGGACCTTGAGCATTTCGCCGCCCAGCCGCTCGCGCGAAAGCTGGGCGACGCCGCCGCGCAAGGCGATGCAGGCGGCGAAGCCCTCGGCGTCGAGCGGACCTTCGCCATAGCAGGCGGAAAAGCGGAAAAAACGCAGGATGCGCAGATAGTCTTCCATGATGCGCTGGCGGGGGTCGCCGATGAATCGCACCCGGCGTTGCGCGAGGTCGTCGAGACCGCCGACATAATCGTAAATCCGGCCCTGGACGTCGACCGAGAGCGCGTTGATGGTGAAATCCCGCCTTTGCGCGTCGGCGGCGAAATCCTCGCCGAAGCGCACCTTGGCGCGGCGACCGTCGGTCTCGACATCCTCGCGCAGGGACGTGACCTCAAAATGCGCGCCGTCGAGCACCAGGGTCACGGTGCCGTGCTCGATCCCGGTCGGAACCGCGCGAATCCCCGCGCGCTCGGATTTGGCGATGACGACTTCTGGCGGCGCGGCGACGGCGAGATCGATGTCCGCGATCCGTTCGCCGAGAAGCGCGTTGCGCACCGCGCCGCCGATCACCCGCGCCTCGACGCCGTCGAGCGCGCCGAAGACCTTTTTGAGCGCCGGGCGGTCGAGCAGGGGCCGCAGATCCCCATTCAGCAGTGCGCGGCTCATTGGAAACGCCCCGGCGTCAGGCGGCCGTGATCCATATGGGCGGGCACATAGACGCCGGACGGGGCCGCGCCGAAAAGTCCGGCATAGACGAAGCCGAGGATGACAAAAGAAAAGCCCACAAGCGTCAGCCAGAAGACCGCGCCGCGCGACCAATGGCCGACGACCAGCGGATGGCGGGCGCGATAGAACAGAAACAGGGCATAAGCCAGAAAGGGCGCGGCGAACAGGCCGAGCGACTCGAGCAGCGAACGCGCCATTTAGGAATAGAGCCTTTCATAAAGATTGCGGATCATGCCCGCGGTCGCGCCCCAAATATAGCGGTTTTCGTAAGGCATGGCGTAAAATTGCCGCCGCCGCCCCTGCCATTGCCGGAAATGGCGCTGGTGGTTGGCTTCGTCCATCAGGAAGGACAGGGGCGTTTCGAAGACGTCGGCCACTTCAAAGGCGTTCACGCTGAGATCGAGTGGGGCGCGGGCGAGGCCGACGATGGGAAAGACTCTAAAGCCGGTGCTGGTCTGGTACGGGTCGAGACAGCCGAGGATTTCAACTCGTGCGTGGAAAAGGCCGATTTCCTCCTCCGCCTCGCGCAGGGCCGCGTCGAGCGGCGATTCGCCGGGCTCGATCTTGCCGCCGGGAAAGGCGATCTGGCCCGAATGCTCGTTCAAATGGCTGGCGCGCTGGGTCAGCAGCAGAAACAGGCCGTCGTCGCGCGCGACAACCGGCGCGAGCACAGCCGCGGGGCGCGCGGGCGACGGCGGCACAGCGGTCTCGCCGCTCAGAGGCTCGTTCAGGCGGTGGTCGCCATGATGCGGGCGCGCGGCGGGATCGAAAGCCGCCTCCGGCCAGCTTTGGCGGAGGTTTTTCCGGGCGCGCGCCAGAAAATCTTCGGCGTCGAAGGATGTCATGTCAGGTCCGCGATCTCGCGCATCGGCGCCATGGCGAAAAAGGCGCCCTTCGACCAGACGCCGAACATCTCTTCGCCGTCGACCGCCCTGGCCTCGGCCCAGGCGACGAGGTCGTAAAACAAAGCGCGCTTGACGAGAGCCCACAAATCGCCGCGCACCAGAACATAGGGCTTGAGGCCGCCACTCTCGCCGGGCAGGAATTTCAAGGGATTTTTCGCCGAAATTTCGACCCAGTCGTCGACATTGGTGCGCAGTCGCAAAATCTGGGCTTCGCCCTCGCCCTCGCGTAATAGCTCGACGCCGAGAAAGGGCGCGTCCTCGACCTCTATGCCGACGCATTCGACTGGCGTCACCAGCACGAAACGCTCCCGGTCCTTGCGCAGGATGCCGGAAAAAAGCCTGACAAGAGCGGGGCGGCCGATCGGCGTCCCGTTGTAGAACCAGGTCCCGTCGCGGGCGATGCGCATGTCGATCTCGCCGCAATAAGGCGGGTTCCATAAATGCACCGGCGCCGGCCCGGGCGATTCGCGCGCCTCGGCCAGCCCGCGCAGGGGATCGGACGGATTGGTCATCTTAACCTTTCGGACCCGCGCCGCCTTGATTTGGCGGCATTTTACCCCGTGAATGGCGGCGGGGCGCCTATTATCTGTTTATCGGCGCCCGCGCGCCAGCCTATAGTGCCGTCCGCACAGGAGAAACTCTGGCATGAACGCCGATCCCGCCCTTCGGGCTCAAGACATTCCCCCAGGCGAGCGCGAAATCGAGGCGCGCGCAAAAAAAGCGCTCGATCTGCTGGCTTCGGCGCGCAAGGCGATCGGCGGCGTGGTTTTCGGCCAGGAGCTGGTGGTCGAGGAAGCCCTCGTTACTCTGCTTTCCGGCGGTCACGCCTTGTTCGTCGGCGCGCCCGGCCTCGCCAAGACCCTCCTGGTCGAAACGCTCGGGCGCGTGCTCGGATTGCACACCAATCGCGTGCAGTTCACGCCCGACCTGATGCCGACCGACATTCTCGGTTCGGAAGTTCTGGAGGAGGGCGCCGACCATCGTCGCGCCTTCCGCTTCATCAAGGGGCCGATCTTCGCCCAGCTGCTGATGGCCGACGAGATCAATCGCGCCAGCCCGCGCACCCAGTCGGCCCTGTTGCAGGCGATGCAGGAATATCACGTCACCATCGCCGGCGAACGCTACGATCTTCCAAAGCCCTTTCATGTGCTTGCGACCCAGAACCCGCTGGAGCAGGAAGGCACTTATCCGCTGCCCGAGGCCCAACTCGACCGTTTTCTCATGCAGATCGACGTGCCCTATCCCGAGCGCGAGGCGGAAAAACGCATCCTGATCGAAACGACGGGCCGCGCCCGCCCGGCTCCGCAACAGGTGATCGACGCTGGCGGCCTGATGGACATTCAGGCTTTGGTGCGGCTGATGCCGGTCGGCGCCTCGGTGGTCGATGGCATCCTCGATCTGGTGCGCGCGGCGCGTCCCGGCGAGGGCGATCCGGCCTTGACCCAGCATATCGCCTGGGGGCCGGGGCCGCGCGCCGCGCAATCGCTGATGCTCGCCTGCCGCGCCCGCGCCCTGGCGCAGGGGCGGCTGGCGCCGAGCAAGGCCGACGTGCTGGCGCTCGCCGGCCCGGTGCTGAAACATCGCATGGCGCTGACCTATAGCGCCCGCGCCGATGGCGAGACCATCGACGCGGTCATCGAGCGCCTGAAACAAAGATTCGCCTGATGGCCCGGAAACTGGGGAAGGATTTTTCCTTCCTGCCTAGCGCGGCGGCGCGTCCCGATCATGACAAGCGCGTCCAGGCGCTCGATCTCGCGCGCCGGCTGCCGGCTCTGGCGCTCTCCGCCCGCCAGGCGGCGGCGTCGGCGCAGGCCGGCCTGCACGGGCGCCGCCGGGCGGGCGTGGGTGAGAATTTCTGGCAGTTTCGGCCCTTCATTCCGGGCGAGGCGGCGCAGAATGTCGATTGGCGCCGCTCGGCGCGCGACGACCGGCTCTATGTGCGCCAGCGCGAATGGGAGGCGGCGCAGGTTCTGTGGGTCTGGGCAGATCTTTCCGGCTCGATGAATTATCGCTCCGACCATGGCGCCCAATCCAAGCTCGACCGCGCGCTGATCCTCGCTTTGGCGCTGGCCGATTCCACCGTCCGCGCCGGGGAGCGCGCGGGATGGCTCGGCCTGACGCGCCTTTCGGCGGCGCGCGACATCGTCGACAGCCTCGCCGTGGCTTTGATCGCGCAGGAGCGGGCGAGCGACGGGGCTTTCGCCGATCTGCCCCAGGCCGCGCCCTTGCGCATGCGCGAGAAAGCGGCGCTGATCGGCGATTTCCTGGTCGATGTCGCGGATTTCGCCGCCTGCCTGCAACGCTTGAGCGCCCAGGGCGCGCGCGGCCACGCCCTGATGATTTTCGATCCGGCGGAAGAGGATTTTCCCTTCTCCGGCCAGACCGAATTTTACGACGAGGCCGGCGACCTGCTGCGCGCCGGCCGCGCCGAGGACTACGCGGCGCCATACCAGGCGCGGCTCGCCGCGCATCGTGAGGCCCTGGCGGCGGCGGCGCGTGCGCAGGGATGGACCTTCGCCCTGCACTCCACCGCGCGGCCGGCTTCCGAAGCCCTGCTCAATCTGCGCCTGGCGCTGACGGCGGACGGCGCGCGATGAACTTTCTGCCGCTCTCCTTCGCGTCGCCCTGGCTGCTGCTGGTCCTGGCCGGCGCGCCCCTGCTTTATCTTCTGCTGCGGGTCACGCCGCCGCCGCCCCGGCGCGTCGCTTTCCCGCCCTTGAGGCTCATCCTCGATCTGAAAAAGCCCGACGCCACCCCGGCGCGCACGCCGCTGTGGCTGCTGATCCTGCGCATGGCCCTGGCGGCGCTGGTTGTCATCGCCATGGCCGGGCCGCTGTTGACGCCACGCGGCGCAGTGGGCGCGAAAAGCGGGTCGCTGGTCGTTCTGGTCGATGACGGCTGGCCGGCGGCGCAGGATTGGCGCCTGCGCGTCG
>JAKANG010000443.1 GCA_021812505.1 Pseudomonadota bacterium | reverse complement strand
TCCATCGGATTCGACGTGCTCCATGCGATGACGCGCATCATCTGGCAAAAACATCTCGCCTCTGTCCGCGTCGCGTGCCAGAGGGCCGCCTCGCAAGTCCGGCACGTCAGAAAGGTGGGCGGCTGGCGTTCCGGCGCCAACGCCCGAAGCGTCGAACTCTCGACCGGTGACGGAAGGGTCTGCGGTGACGGCGGGGTCTGGTCCAACGCCGGCGGCGAATCGGTCTGCAAATCGGCCATGCTGCAAGTCCTCCATGGGCACGCGCACGCCGTCGCGCGCGGATTTCAAATCGGCGTCGAACTTCGCCGGGGTGATCCCGGCCTTATCCAGGTGCGGCGCGTAGCGCTCGCGCTCCGCGTCGATCCGCTCGGCGAGCTCGTCGCGAAGATCGCGCGCGGCCGTGTAATCCCCGTACCGCTCATGATGCGCGGCGGCGCGCCGGCCGGCCGCGTCAAAGCGCCCGCCGCTAATCTCATGATACAGGCGGCCCGCTTCGGTCCGCGCCTCGCGGTACTCCTGGACCGTCGTGCGGGCCTCGGTATCGGCCCTGATCGCCGCCAGGTCCGCCGCACGCTGGGCCTCGGCCGCCTCCACGTCCTCACGGCTGACGCCTCGGCCCTCGCCGAAGTCCAGAGACGAATATTGATGGCTTCCCGTCTGGGACATCGTCGCCGTGAGGCTCTGCACGCTGGCGCCATCGACCGTGGCGCCATACACACGGCACGTCTCGCGGTGCCGCGTCATCGCGACAGTATCAAGATACCGATCTCCCGCCGGCAACACATGGGTGCCGCCAAGCGTCGCGCCTTGAGATTTATGGATGGTGACGGCGTAGCCGTGATCGAGATCGCGGTATTTCGCGGTGTCGATCTCGACCAGGCGGGGCGCTTGGGCGTCGTCTCGGACTTCACGCAACGTGATCGCCGCCGCCGCGCCTTCCGCCTGCGTAATGCGCTCAACATCCCAGCGCGTGCCGTTTCGGACCGACACCGTGCCGCCGTCGCGGGTCGGGATGATAATCGTCGCGGCCGCCGTATTCCGGAGCGTCACCACGCGGTCGCCGACCGCGAAATCCCGGTCGCCTTTGGCGGTGCGGACCGAAACGTCCGGCCCGGCAAGCTCGCCTCGCTCCCGAGCAATCGCCCTCGCCCCCTGGTTCAGGTCGTAAGTGTCGGCGTTTCTGTAAGCGAGCATGAGGCCGCGATCCTCGGCCCAGCCTTTCACCATCTCGCCCTTTGCGCCGGCACGGTAATCGACCGCGATCCGGTCCACCTTGGGCACGCGCCGGCCATCCAGGCCCAGCGCCCGGGCCGCCTCGGTCGCCTGGCCTTCGGCCTGCTGCCTCGTCGCGCCCTCGGCAACGGCGATGTCTGCCGCCAGGCCGCGACCCGACACCCCCATCCGTTCAATCCATTCCCGGTGCGCTCCGAGGTCGCGGCCGATCTCGGCCGCCGCCTCATTTCGCCGCGCCTGCCAGGCGTCAAACGCCTCGCGGCTAGCCTCGGGCCTGGCGCGAATCGCGGCCCATTCCGCGCCGGCGACCTGGCGCGCCTCGGCGTATCGCGCCACCCGAAGGGCTGCGGCCTGCTGCTCCGGATCGAGCGGCCCGGCCTGCCGTGAGATTTGAGCGATGATCGCCTCGTCGGATGTGCCGATGCCGGCGCGGACATATCCCCGGTCGGCATAGGCCTTGACGCCGGCGGCCATGTCGCCGCCTTCCATCTCCACCACCGCCTCGCGCATCCACTTCGGGTTGGCGTCGGCCGCGTCCAAGTTTTGCCGGCGAACCTCGGTAAGCGTCACATATCCCGCGCGGGTTGAGGTGGTCCTGAACCAGGCCCCCGCCTCGATGCTTTGCGCTTGATTCCACGACCCGACGGGGGCGAATTGTGCCCCAGCCTCCTGCAAACGGGACGCCACCGCGTCGCCTTGGCGTGTGCCGATCATCCCGGCTTCGTCGCACACGAGAACGGTTCTACTGCTTATCTCTGGCGCGGCGTCGATTTGCCGGCGCGCCCATTTCTCTGCAAAATCGCGGGCGGCGTCTGTGACCGGCGCGCCATGCGCGGCGATTTCCCGATGGACCTGTTCTGCCGCCGCCCGATACCCGGAATTTTCCGCCGCCTCGGTCGCCCATCGGGCATAACTGTCGAGGCGCCCGCGCGCCTCAACAGTCAACGCGCCGGTTTCCAAAAACGCCCGCGCGTCATCGGCCTGGGCAAGCCGACTTTCCAGCTTTTCCATAGTGTAAGATTTGATGCCTGTATCGGCCGAAAGTTGATCCGCGACGCGGCCAGTCAGTGCCACGCCTTGGACCTCGTAGCCGCCTTTTTCCCATGCGTCCCGCGCCACAGATAGGATGGTCGATTTCCCCGTTCCGGCGATGCCTGAAACCGCCGTCCAGTCCTTTCCGGAAGTTAGGTGATGCACCGCCCGGACCTGTTCGGGGGTGAGGGTATACCCCTTAACGGCCTGGAAATCGGCAATGGCCTTTTCGACAATTGCGGGGGCCACATAATGGCCCTCACGGTCGCTCATATCCCGCGCGCGAGCCACCGCGCCGGCCTCAAGGTCCACCATCTCCCGCGTGGTGAATTTTGCCGGCGCATCCCCGTCCGCGACCGTCAATTGCACCAAACGCGGCGATGCGTCGATCTTCGCCATCGCCTCCTGGAATTGTGTCGGCGTGTCTGTCCATTTTG
>JAKANG010000442.1 GCA_021812505.1 Pseudomonadota bacterium | reverse complement strand
CACCGCTGCGAGGGCCTTGCATGATCGTCGGCGTCTTGCTTTCTCCGGCTTCGGGCGAAGAATCCACTTCTTCGCCATCCGAATCTTGGCTCCCGGCGCGCCTCTCCTCCGCCACGGCCTCGGCCGACCCGAGATCTGCGGACTGCGCCTCGTCCTCAAGCCTGACGGCCGGCGCGGCGTATTCCGCCGCCGCCTGTTTGATCCGGCCGAAAAATTCCGCCGGCAGATTGACCGCCTCGCTGGCCTGCGTCTCGAACGGGGTAAATTCCGGCTCATCCTCCGGCGGCGGCGCGGCGCGGCGCTGATCGCGGCTCCCCGCGCCGGTCAACTCGCGGACGATGACCAGGGCGACCGAGAAGAAAAGGCCAGCCAGCGCCGCGAAAATCGTGATCGGCAGCTTTTTGGGAAAGACCGGCTGGCTCGGGGCAAGCGCGCGGGAAATGATGCGAGCGTCCGGCGGCGCCGAATCGGCAACGTCCCGAGCGAGCGCCGCCTGATATTTCGAAGCGAGGCTGGCGAGCTGATCTTTCAGGATCTTGGCGTCGCGCTCCAATTCCCGCAATTGCGCGGCG
Organism: Pseudomonadota bacterium; assembly: GCA_021812505.1. The sequence continues at coordinate 2,139 of JAKANG010000442.1, read as the reverse complement.
TCGTTGTTCGACGAGCCGACCGCGTCCTTCTGCTGTTCGAGCAGGGCTTCCAGATTGGCGACCTGCGCCGCGGCGACGCGGGCGTCATTGTCCAACCCTCGCGCGGCCTGCTCCACCGCGGTGCGCAACTGGGCGTCGAGATCGGACAGTTCCGCCTGCAGCTCCTTGATGCGCGGATGGGCGGGAAGAAGCGTGCGCGATTCGGTCGCGAGCTGCGCCCGCACCGTCACCCGTCGATCCGAGATCCGGCGCACCAGATCGTTGCCGGGAAAGTCGCCCACATCGGCGAGCTGGCCTTGCTTCAGGAGGTCGCGCAGGGCTCGCGCCTTGGCTTGCGCCTGCGACTGGGCGGCGCGGGCGTCGGCGAGCTTGCTCGCGATTTCGCCGAGCTGCTGCGTCGGCACCGTCGTATTCGCCGCGCTTTCGTAAAGCCCGGTCTTGGCGCGGAAGGCCTCGACCCTGGCGTCGGCTTCGGCGACCTTGGCCTCGAGCGAGACGATCAGCGGTTTGAGCGCCTGGGCCGCCTGATGCGCGTCCTCGCGCTTCGCCTCGGACTTCATGTCGATATAGATTTCCGCCACGATATTGGCGGCGCGCGCGGCGAGATCGGGGTCCTGCGAGGTGAATTCGACCTGCAAGACGCGTGTCTTGGCCGGCGACATCACGGTGAGATGATCGATGAACGTGGACAGCAGCCGGTCCTCGGCCGATTGGTCGTTCCGCGTCTTGCCGATCCCGAACAAGGCCAGCGGGTGCAGGAGCAGCCCGAGGCCGCTCGCGGTGGGATCGAATTCCGGATGGCCCTGCAAGCCAAGCTGCTTCACCGCCCGGCGCGCGAGATCGCGCGAGGTCAGGAGCTGGATCTGGCTGTTGATCGCCTCGGCGTCCGGCGCCGCGGCGATTTCGACCGGCGCGACGCCTTGCGGGGCGGCGCTTGTGAAATAGCTTTCCTGATTCTCGACCAGAATGCGCGATTCTGCCATGTAGCGCGGCTTGACGGACATGGTGAAAGCGAAGGCCAGCGCCGCCGCGCCCAGCGTCGCGGTCAGGATCATGCGTTTCTTGCGCCCGAGCGCCGCCGCGAGGCCGCCGAGGTCGATCTCCTCGGGGGCGTTCTCCATCTCGAAATCGAACTGCCGCGCGCTCATTCCAGACTCCGTGCAACGGCGGGACTCTAGGTCGGTTATGGTTGCAGTGGAGTTAACCGCCCGCTCGCAATCTTAACCGTTTCGTTTTTTCCGCAGCGCCGCGATTGCGGCGCAGGGCTGGGATTTCGCGCGATCTCGCGGCGCGGCGGCGGGCGGCAATGGTTAAAGGCAAAGCTTTGTTAACCATAAGCCGCTAGCTTCCCGCCCAGGCGCCATGCTGCGGCGCACGCTCGTCGGGTCAGTTCCAAGGTCCCTTTCATGCGCCGAATCCTCCTCCTCGCCGGACTCGTGTTGACAGCCGCGCTCGCAGGCTGCGCCGACCGGCGCATTCCGGCGGATTTCCAGGCCTATGCCGAGGCGCCCTATACGCTGGGGCCAGGCGACCGGGTGCGGGTCATCGTGTTCGGACAGGATTCCCTTTCCAATTCCTTCGCGGTGGACGGCTCCGGCCATATCTCTATGCCGCTGATCGGCCCGGTCCAGGCATCCGGCCGCACCCCGTCGCAACTCTCCGGCGAGATCGAGGCGCGCCTGCGCGCCGGCTATATCCGCGAGCCGCGCGTCTCGGTGGAAGTCGAGGCCTATCGTCCCTTCTTCATTCTCGGCGAGGTCACGACCGCGGGCCAATATCCCTTCGTCAATGGCATGAGCGTCGAAACCGCCGTTGCGATCGCCGGCGGCTATACGCCTCGCGCCCGCAAGGACAATGCGCAGATCACCCGCACCCAGGGCGACCGCACGGTCAATGTCGAGGTTCCGGTGACGACGCCGGTCCGTCCCGGAGACACGATCTATATCCCGGAACGCTTCTTCTGACCCTCGGCGAAAGCCTCCCTTCCATTCATTTTCCCGCTTTCCGCGCATGGGCTATATGAGGGGCCTGCGCCTCTGGCCTCTTTTTTTAAGATTCGTCGATTACAACCAAGGCGATTGCGGAATTCGGACCCCATGGCTTCGAGCGAAACGGACCTGCGCATCCTGCATGTGCTGC
>JAKANG010000441.1 GCA_021812505.1 Pseudomonadota bacterium | reverse complement strand
GGCTTCATCGGCGCGACCAATCTTATGCCGGCGGAAGCCAGCGGCGAGGGCTTTTTGGGCGAAGGCGTGGCCGGATTTCTCGTCGCGCCGGCGGCGCTCGCCGGCGCCGGCCCGTTCTGGGTCTCGATCCGGCCGGAAAACATCGCCATTTCGGCGCGCAACGCGCATCTGCCGCGCAGCAATGCGGAAAACGGGCGGGTCGAGAGCCTGTCCTATTACGGCGACCACACCGTCTATTTCGTGCGGGCGGAAGGCGGCGCCCTGCTCCGCGCCGCCCTGTTCAACGCCGCTCACGCGGCGCCCGCCTTCCACGTCGGCGACGACGTTACCCTCGCCTGGCCGCCCGAGGCCGTCACGGTGCTCCGGTCATGACCCGCGCGAACGGCGGCCGACCGTCAGACCAAGCGCCAAAGAACAGCGCTTTCCCCTCGGCGGCGGCGCCCTATGCGTGGCTCCTGGCGTTTTTCATGGCGCCGCTTCTGGTCTCGCTGGCGATCAGCCTGACCCATGCGGTGGACGGCGTCCCGCCCTACAGCAATCCGCTCGATTGGCGCGCGCTCAATCTCGACAATTACCGTTCGATCCTGGGCGACAATCTCTACGTCCTCGCCTTGTGGAACTCGGTCCGCATCGCCGCGACCACTTCGCTGCTCTGTCTGGCGCTCGGCTATCCGATGGCCTACGCCATGGCGCTGGAGCCGCCGCACCGCCGGCATTTGCTGCTGATGGCGATCATCCTGCCCTTCTTCACCTCGTCGCTGATCCGCACCTTCGCGATGATCAACCTGCTGAAGGAAACGGGGCTGATCAATCAGGCGCTTGCATCGCTCGGCCTGATCGACCCGGCCCATCCGCCGAGCATCCTCTATACCGACGCGGCGGTGCAGATCGGCATGGTGTATAACTATCTGCCCTTCATGATCCTGCCGCTCTACGCCAATCTGGTGAAGATCGACTGGTCGCTGGCCGAGGCCGCGCGCGATCTCGGCGCCCCGCCGCGGCAGGCTTTTCTGCGCATCGTCCTGCCCTTGTCCTGGCCGGGAATTCTCTCCGGCCTTCTGCTCGTCTTCATCCCGGCCTGCGGCGAATATGTCGTGCCGACCCTGCTCGGCGGCCAGAACTACGTGATGCTCGGCACCCAGCTCGCCAACGAGTTTTTCCAGAATCGCGACTGGCCGACGGCTTCGGCGGTGGCGATCCTGCTGCTGGCGATCCTGGTCGCGCCGCTGCTGTTGCTGCAAGCGCTGGCGCGCCGGCTGGAGGCGGCGTCATGAGCGGGCGCGGACTCTTCCGCCGTTCGGCGCTGGCGCTCGGCCTCGCCTTTCTTTACGCGCCGCTGGCGCTCGTCGTGGTCTATTCCTTCACCGCCTCGAAACTCGCCACCGTCTGGGCGGGCTTTTCGACGCACTGGTATGTCGAGCTTGCCTCCGACGAGGCGCTGCTCGGCGCGGCCTGGCTCAGCCTCAAGCTCGCCTTCGTCTCGGCCTCGCTCGCCCTGGCGCTCGGCGCCCTCGCCGGTTACGCGCTTTCCCGTTTTCCGCGCTTTTCCGGTCGGACTCTGTTCGCCGGCCTGGTCTTCGCCCCGCTCGCCATGCCGGAAATTGTCATGGCGATCTCGCTGCTTCTGCTCTTCGTCAACATGGGCGATGTTCTGGGCTGGCCGTCACAGCGCGGATTCTGGACGCTGGTCATCGCCCATGTCAGCTTCACTTTGTCTTTTGTCGCGGTGATCGTCGCGGGAAGGCTCGCCGATTTCGACCGCTCGATCGAAGAGGCGGCGCTCGACCTCGGGGCTTCGCCGCTCAGGACTTTTTTCGTCATTACCTTGCCGGTGATTTCGCCGGCGCTGGCCGCCGGTTGGCTGCTCGCCTTTTCGCTCAGCCTCGACGATGTGGTGACCAGCCAGTTCGTCTCGGCGCCTGGCGCGACGCCCTTGCCGGTGCTCGTGCTCGGCAGCGTCAAGCTCGGCGTCAGCCCCAAGATCAATGCGCTCGGCGCCCTCGCGATCGCCTTGGTGTCGATGGCGACGCTCGTCGCCTTCTTGTGGCGGAGCCTGCGAGAACGCAGGACGCTCGAGGAAGCGAAGATTCCGTCAGCTCTCCCCGTTTTACCGGGAGAGGGTTAGGGGAGCGGCAAAGCCAGGCTTCGCAACGTCGTCGAGAAATCCGGAAGCGCTGTTCAAATAGAAGCTCGTCCTTGGAATCACATCCTGGATCTTGAAACATTCGTTACGGCGATGGGCCGAGGTCGAACCTTTGCGGTCTGCGGGCCCAAAGCGCAACGACTTTGATGGCTGGCGCGACCGACGCGGTCGAGGCGTTAGAGCAGTCCTATCCAAATGCGTGGGACCACTCAAATCCACGGTCATTCCGTCCTTGCCGATGCAAATTGGCGGCTCGCGACCTATGGGGTCTTGCATCTGGCAAGCCACGCCGCAATTCCCTTGTGTTCGAGTATTCGGGGAGCGAACTGGCTGGTTCGCACCATTTCATCGAGCTGTGCGGATACGGCAATGTCGGCGATCGATTGGGCGGAACCCGCGAGCCATTCCCGCTGCGAAAGAATGGCGTCCAGACTTGCCAAAAGATCGAAGTAGGCCCTAAACTCATAAACGGGATTCCCGAACGGGCGAAAGAATGATTCAAGGCCTCCGATGATTTGGGGGCTTTGATGACGCGACGCCGTTTTGAACTGACCGATGCCGAGTGGGCCATCATT
>JAKANG010000440.1:1097-2733 GCA_021812505.1 Pseudomonadota bacterium | reverse complement strand
GTCAACGGTGTGCCCTGCAAATCCATAAATCCGATTCCTGCACCAACCGTCATCAATACAATCACTGCGCCCAGGGCGATTGAAGACGCAAGTTCATTCGGCGTCGGTCGGGAAGTGACGGACGATCCGCGATTCCGCAAGCGCAACATGATGATGCTGGCGCGAGTTTCCGCCGCTCCGCTGACGATCGACCAGTTGCTCGGCGTTTCGGTTCGAGAAAATGTCTGATCGGCATCGGGCGAGGAGCGCGGGCGCATCGTGAACGAACTCGGCATTCAGGACGCCGCGTGGAGAGCCCATCTGTTTTTCGGCGGTCGCTGTGGATGCGAGATTTGGACAATTTTTCGGGCGCGGCCGGCGAATGACCGCGCGGGAAACGCGCGCCTCCCGGTTCTCCTCGTCGGACAGGGACGCTGCGCCACGCGAGAATTGCCCGATCCCGGCAATTCGAGACGAAAAGAGGTCATGTCATTTTTATGACAATGCTTCCCGCGCGGCAACAATAACGGCGAATTGCGACATTAGTCTGGGCGAATGGTGCGATATGGAATTGATTCAACGCAATCGCGCGAAGCATTGTCGCCGGCTATAATTCATCTGTGTTCAATGGACAGGATTGACGAAACGAATGGTCGGCAAGGTCGCAATCGTCGAATCCCTGGGCGAGAAGGCGGTCCTCCTGCCGGGTCTGATCGCGGCGGCTTTGACGGCCAACGACCGTCTGAAAATTCGCATGACCCTTCTGCAGGAAGCCTCCGCCCAAGCGTCCGAGCCCGGTCGCGCGGCTCCCGCGCTGGAGAGCGAAAGACGCGCGGCGGGGCTCGACGACGCTGCTTTCGATGCGATTTTCTCCGGGGCGCGGCCGCTCGACGCCGGTCATTTCATCGCGCCCGGGGCGGCGGCCCTGGCCGGCGGCATGGCGGACGACCTCGCCGCCATGGTGGAGCCTCTCGAAGTCGCCGGCGGCGAGGACGTCGCCGCGCTGAAACGGCGCGTGGACGCCATTGTCGCCGCATTGCCGTCCTTCGCCGATGACCGGGTTTCGCACGCCGAGGCGCTGGCGTTGGCCTCCGTCCGCCGCGAGGCCGGCGACAGCCTGCATCTCGTGGTGATGGACCTTCATCGCGCCATCAACCGGCTGGCCGCCGAGACCGCCGTGGAGGACGTGGACGGCGCCGGCGCCGCGGGCCTCGACGAATCCGCCCGCGCCCGGGTCAAGGCTTTCATGCGCGGTTTGAACCGCACGAAAAACCTGGCCTTCGGCCACCCGGGACTGGCGACCACGGCTGGAAAAATCGGCGCGCGCCTCTCGATCCAGAATGACATCGGCACGACGGACGCCCATGTGCTGGTCGTCCGCGTCGAAGGCCTGACCGCGACGACGACCTATACCGACGTCCATCGTCCGCGCGCCAAATTCTTCATGTCTCTGTTCGAGGAATCGGGCGTCGAATGGAGCCCTCTTGGCGAAAAGCGGCAGCGCAATCTTGCGGAAGGCGAGGTCTTCTATCTGCTGACCGGCGTTTTTCGCGCCGCGGACGCCCCTGAACTCGATCGCTTCCTCGAATTGCTCGGCTCGCGCATCGTCTTCCTGATCGACTGGAACAAGGCGCGCAAAGCGCTCCAGCTTTTTACT
>JAKANG010000440.1:0-1087 GCA_021812505.1 Pseudomonadota bacterium | reverse complement strand
AAGGGCGCGATCCAAATTCTCACCGACGCGGCCCGGCGCGACGAAGGCCATCGCGCCTTTCTCGAACTCGGCGGCGCGGAGCTTGTCTATGAGGCCGTCCGCATTGCGGCGTCCGGCCGGATCGCTTATGGCGCGCCGCTCGGCCAGGCGCTTGGCGAGGACGAATGCCAGGGCTTTCTGCGCCATGTTCTCCATGTCGCCTGCGAGGGCCTGAAGGATGGCCGCTCGACGCGGCTGATCCGTGACGAAATCCAGGCGGATCTGTCGCAAAGGCTCGATACCGCCGAGCGCGAAACCCTTGCCGTCGCGCTGCGTCATCTTGGCCTGACGCGAATGCTGGCGGGCATGATCGAAATGGCCTTCCTGCCCGATTCGCTGGCGAATGTTGACGAGCGGCGCGTTCTGGCCGCGCGGGCCAAGGCGATCGAGGCCAAGGCGGACCGGCTGACCGTCGAGGCGCGCAAACTTTCGTCGCGATTGCGCGAGGCCGAGGACGTGTTGGCGCTGGTCGACCAGATCGAGGCGGCGACCGATTGTTTCGACGAGGCGGCCTTTCTCGTCAGCCTGGCCGAGGGCGACGAGGCGAACCGGATCGGCCCTCCGCTCGCGCTGCTGGCGTCGATCGCGACCGAATCGGCCGCGCAAATGACGCGGGCGGTCGATGGCGCGCTTCTGGCGCCCGAAGGCAAGCGGGAGGACGCCGCGTTCACCCTCAAATGCATCGACGCGGTCATCGACTCCGAACGCGCCGCCGACGCGGCCCAGCGCGCCGCCATGGCCGCGCTGCTGGGGCCGGCGCTTACGGGCGCCGAAGCGCGCGTTATCGTCCTCGGGCTGGAAATCGCCCGTTCATTGGAGGGGGCGACCGATCGCCTCGCCCATGCGGCCATGTCGCTGCGCGCCCGGCTTTTCCAGGAGTTGTCCGCATGAACGCGCACGAGCTGCAGGTCGGCTGGATTGGCTTGGACGACGCCGGCGGGAGCGGACAGGCCGAATTGCCTGCCGCGCTATATGGCTCGAAAGCCTCGGAACTGGCGGGAATGACCGCGCTCGGTCTGCCTGTCCCGCCTGCTTTTGTTCTCCCGAC
>JAKANG010000008.1 GCA_021812505.1 Pseudomonadota bacterium | reverse complement strand
GGGGAGCTTCACGGCGATTTCTCGCTTCAAAACATTCTGTGCGACGCTCCGAACAGGACTCTGGCGTTCATCGATTTCGGCACAGCCGACGATTGCGCGCCCTGCGGCGGCGAGAACTGCCCATGGTCGCCCGCCGCCCGCGATCTCGCGCATCTGTTGAGCGACGTCGCCTCCGACGTCAGGAGGTCGCTCGGCACACCGAAGGCCCCGAGGCGGCGACGCTTTTTCGCGGCGAGAGCGCTGCGCGCCTTCCTGCGCCCGCTCGGCGCGCCCGAGGCGCAACACCGCGCGCTGGACGAGATCGAAAATTGCGCGTGGGCGCATGTCGAAAATCTGTTCGACCTGTCCCTGTCGCCGCGACTTCCCTGGCGCCTCACCGTGAAAGTCGTCACCACCCGCCGCGTCGCCGCCTTGCTCGTCGAGGCGAGGGCCTGGATCGACGACCAGCGGGCGGCGCCGGAATCGCGCGGCCACGAAGCCGGAGCGCGCCATGGAGCATGAGAGCGCCGCGACCCTGTCCGCCACCATCGACATCGACGACTTTACCCTGACGGCCACACCCGCCGGGAAAGGCGATTGCGAGCCCGCCGCGCAGAAAAAATCGGGCAATGCGGCGATTGGCCCGATCCGGGCGGCCGAGGCGTCGTTCTATCGCGCCTATGGCCGGCGTCTCAACCCATACCCGAGCATCGGCGAAACCCTCGACCACCTGCGCGACGAGGCCGGCTGGCTCGAAACCCGCGACGAGGACTGGCGATTCGCCGAAACCGCCATCAACATCTATCTCCTGGCCTGCGCCGCCGCCAATGGCGGCGACGAATTCCTGCGCGGCCCCGCCCTGCGCCTGCCGCGGCGCTTTTCGGGAAACCGCGCCGGGCGCGCCGCGCGCGCCGCGCATGAATCCGCGCGCAGCCTTCTGCGCCGCGCCGCCGTGGCGCAAACCCTCGCCTGGCGAAAGAAATGGCTGGCGGCGCTCGACGCCTTTCTCGCCGCCGCGCTGATCGCGGACCCGCCCGACAGGAGCCGCGCGAGAGCATCGGCCGCGCAGCTCGCCGCTCTTTCCAAAGCGCCGCTGCCCGCAGACCTGCTCGATCTGCAGATCGGCGTTCCCTCGCCGTTCCGCCGTCTCGACATGACCCATCAGGACGTGCTGGCGCTCGGACGGCGCTTCGCCGAGGCGTTCCCAGACCGCGCGCAGCCGGTTCTGCTGATCGGCTTGCGTACCTCCGGCTCCTATTTCGCGCCTCTGCTGCGCGCCTTTCTCCATTCCCAGGGCTATGGCAATGTCGAACAGCTGACGATCCAGCCGGACAAGGGATTGGGCGGCTTCGAACGGCGCGAACTGAAGCGATGCGCCGAGGCGGGCTTTTCGGCAGTCATCACCGACGATCCGCCGCGCACCGCCGGCACTCTCTTCCAGGCCTTCGATGTGGCGCGCCGCGCCGGTTTTCCGCCCGAAAAACTCAAGCTGCTCGTTCCTGTTCATTCGGACGCCGGCGCGTGGCGCAAGATGCTGCCCGACGACGCCGTGGTGACGCTCGACGCCCCGCATTGGCGCCTGCGGGAGATTTTTCGGTCCGGCGTTCTGGCCGATCGAATCCGGGACTATCTTCTGGACGATCCCGATGTGACTTCCGCCCACGCCATCGAGGGCGGCGAGGCCGAGGCATTGAACGCCGGGCTGAAGGCCGCGGGCGGCAAGCGCGGCGACCGGCTGAAAAAAATCTTCAAGTTTCGACTCACGCACAAGGACGGGCGCGAAGAAACGCGTCTGGTTTTGGCCAAGAGCGTCGGCTGGGGCTGGCTCGGCTATCATGGCTATCTCGCCGGCGACCGGCTCGCGGGCTTCGTTGCGCCAGTTCTTGGCCTGCGCGACGGGGTGCTTTTCTGCGAATGGATTTCGGCGGCCACCGAGGCGGACGACGACCGCCGGCGACTTGTCGAAACCGCCGCCGCTTATGTCGCGCGGCGCGCGAAGGCCTTGCGCCTCGCGGCCGACCCGGTCGCTGGACGCGGCCAAGAGCGGCATCTCAACGGCCTCGTCCTGCTGACCAAGGCCCTGGCCCGGGCCTATGGCGGCCCGCTGGTCGGCGCGCTGGCGCAACCGAGCGTCGCGCGCGCCTTGCGGGCGTCCAAGAATCCGTGCCCGACCTTGATCGACGGCAGGATGGATCGATCCGAATGGGTCGCGGGGCCGCGCGGATGGCTGAAAAAGGATTTCGAGCAGCATGGCATGGGCAAGGCGGCGCTCAACCTGTCCGACCCGGCTTTCGATCTCGCCGACGCGATCCTGAAATTCGAGCTGACGCCGGAGGAAGAAAGGAAGCTGATCGGCGATTATGTCGTCGCTTCAGGGGATTCCGGCGTCGAAAGCCGTCTGATGACGCACAAGATTCTCGCCGGCCTATGGGAGCTGGACTCGGCGCGCGAAGATATTTTCGCCAAGCGCGGCTCGGCGCAAGCGCGGCGCGAACACCATGATCGCTTCATGCGGGCCTGGCATTTTTTGATCGTCCACAGCGCGAGATTCTGCGGCGGCTTTTGCGACACGCCGGCGGAACGCTCCTGGCGCGGGCCGCTGATCGCGCTGGACGTCGACGGCGTGATCGATCGCCGGCTGTTCGGTTTTCCCCTGACCACGCCGGCCGGCGTCGAGGCGCTGTCGCTCCTGCATCGCAAGGGTTTTTGCGTCACCCTCAACACCGCCCGCTCCATCGCCGAGGTGAAGGCCTATTGCGAGGCTTATGCGCTGGCCGGCGGCGTCGCCGAATATGGCGCCTATCTTTGGGACGCGCTCAATGGCGAGGGCCGCGTGCTCATCAGCCCCGAGGCCCTGCGCCAGCTCGACGAATTGCGGCGGCGCCTGCGCGAAACGCCCGGCGTTTTCATCGACGAGCGGCACCAATATTCGGTCCGGGCCTTCACTTACCAAGAGGAGCCGAACGGGCTCGCGGCGAAGCTGGCGCGCTCGGCGCGCGCGTTCAGCGTCGGCGACGGCGCGGTGGCGCCCCTGTCGCCTTTGCTGATCGAGCCGATGATCGCCGAAATGGGGCTCGACCTCCTCCATTACGACAATTCGGCGCTCGACACCACGATCACCGCCAAGGCGGCTGACAAGGGCGCGGGCCTCGCGGCCCTGCGCGACTGGCGGCTCGCCGACGGGGCCGAAACCATCGCCGTCGGCGATTCCCACGCCGATCTGGCGATGTTCCGAATCGCCAGCCGCTGCTATGCGCCCGCCAATATCGCCAGCGCGACCCAGGCGCGCCTGCTCGGCTGCCGCATCGTGGCGCGCGCGCATCAGGGCGGGCTGCTGGAAATCGCCCGCGCGATCGCCGGAGAGGAGGCCCCGCGGGGCAAGCACAAGCCCGCCCGCGAGCCGGACTTTCTGTTCGAGGTCCTGCGCGCCGCGGACGAGAACGGGACCCGGCATCTGTTCCGGTTTTTGCTCAATTCGGCCACTTACCGGCTGATGCTGCGATAGCGGATCGCCGATTCTTGCATGAAAATCAACGCCCGACCGCCTCGGCTATGCCGGCATACTGGCAGGCCGCGGCGACGGTGACGAAGCCGTGCCAGATGGCGTTCTGGAATTTCAGCCGGTTCCACAGGTGAAACGGCACGCCGAGGGAATAGAACAGGCCGCCCGCGAAAATCAGCATCAAGCTGTGCGCCGGCAATCTGGCGCTCAGGGGCCAAAGAATCGCCACCCCCGCCCAGCCGAGCGCCAAATAAAGGCCAACGGCGACGCGGTCGAATTTTCCCGGGTGCAAAATCGTGAATGTCGCGCCGGCCAGAGAGGCGATCCAGACTATGACGACCAGCGTCCAGATCACGACATCATCCGCCGCCCGCGACAGGATCACCGTGTAAGTGCCTGAGATCATGAGAAAGATCGCAGCCTGGTCGAGCCGCCGCAGCAGGACTTTCACCTGCGACGGCGGCGTCAGATTATAGGCGCAGGAAAAGCCGAACAGCAGGAAAAAGCCGGCGGCGTAAACGCTCGTCGCCAGCACGTCGTTGGTCTGGCCGAGGAGGGCGAGGCGAACGAACAGCACGGCGAAGGCGATGAGCCCCGCGACAAGCGCGACGCCGTGAACGACGGCGTCGGCGATCAATTCGGCCGGGCTATAGGCGCGCTTGAAGAGGCGGGGATATTCGTCTGGCGAGATCATGCCTGGCTAACGCTTGAAGGGCTGTTATGGTTTCCTTCGCCGACCAACCATCCTCGCAATGGGTTTCATACTCAGCCATGACCATTCCAGATTTTCAGACTCTGATGCTGCCTGTTTTGAAGGCGTCCGAACAGGGCGAGGTCAAAATCGGCGATGTGGTCGAAAAGCTCGCCGGAGAATTTGCGCTGACCGATGAAGAGCGCGCGTCGCTCCTTCCCTCCGGCCGGCAGACGACCTTCGCCAACCGCACGCATTGCGCCAAATCCTATCTCGGCAAGGCGGGATTGATCGAAGCGACCGGGGGCGGCCGATTCCGGATAACGCCCGTCGGGATAAAGGCCCTGCGGCGAAATCCTGGGCGCATTGACATCAAATATATCGACCAGTTCCCCGAATTCCGGGCGTTCCGGTCACGGGAAGGCGAGAGCGACGAGGCCGGCGCGGCAACCAAGGCAACCGAAGCGACGCCGCTCACGCCGGACGAAACCATGCGCGCGGCGCAGCAGATCTTGGAAGGGCAACTCGGCAATGACCTCCTCGACCGGATTTTGACGGCGTCGCCGGATTTTTTCGAACGGCTGGTCGTCAAGCTGTTGACCGCCATGGGTTATGGCGGTTCGACGGCGGAAGCCGCCCGCGCGCTGGGCAGAAGCGGCGACGGCGGCGTGGATGGCGTCATAGACCAGGACGCGCTCGGCCTCGACCGCATCTATGTTCAAGGCAAGCGGTACGCGCGCGACAATTCGGTCGGTTCAGGCGCGATCCGGGACTTTTTCGGCTCGCTGGATCGGTTCAAGGCCGCGAAGGGCCTGTTCGTCACCACATCGAACTTTACGGCTCAGGCTCGCGAAACGGCTGAATTTCTCAGCAAGCGGATCGTGCTGGTCGATGGAGTTCAACTCACGAGACTGATGATCCGTCACGGCGTCGGCTGCCGCGTCGAAGAGACGCTTTATATCAAGCATGTCGACGAAGAATTCTTTGAATAACCGACGTTTCGCGCCAGAATCCCTTCTCCCCTTGCGGGAGAAGGACTCTCACCTTGAAAACTTTTTGTACTTCAACCGGTGTGGGATCAAGCTGTCCACGCCCAGCCGGCGTTTCTTGTCTTCCTCGTAATCGGCGAAATTGCCCTCGAACCATTCGACATGGCTGTCGCCCTCGAAGGCCAGCATGTGGGTGGCGACGCGGTCGAGAAAGAAGCGGTCGTGGCTGATGATCACGGCGCAGCCCGCATAATCCTGCAAGGCCTCTTCGAGCGCGCGCAAAGTTTCGACGTCGAGATCGTTGGTCGGCTCGTCGAGCAGCAGGACATTCGCGCCTTTTTTCAGCATTTTGGCGAGATGGACGCGGTTGCGCTCGCCGCCCGACAGCATGCCGACCTTTTTTTGCTGGTCGGCGCCCTTGAAGTTGAAGGTCGAGCAATAGCCGCGCGAATTGATCTCGCGTTTGCCAAGATAGATCACGTCATTGCCGCCGGAAATTTCTTCCCACACCGTCTTCTTGTCGTCGAGGGAATCACGCGACTGATCGACATAGCCGAGCTGCACGCTCTCGCCGATCTCGATCTCACCGGAATCCGGTTTTTCCTGGCCGGTGATCATCCGGAACAAGGTTGTTTTGCCGGCGCCGTTGGGGCCGATCACGCCGACAATGCCGCCGGGCGGCAGCTTGAAGGACAGGTCGTCGATCAGCAGCTGGTCGCCGAAACCTTTCGACAAATGCTTGAATTCGATGACGTTCTGGCCCAGCCGCTCCGCCACCGGAATGATGATCTGCGCGGTCGTCGGCCCCTTGTCGTTCTGCTTGGCGACCAATTCGTCATAGCGCTGGATGCGGGCCTTGTTCTTGGCCTGGCGCGCCTTCGGGCTGGAGGAGATCCATTCGCTTTCCGCTTCGATCGCGCGCTGGCGCGCTTCCTCCTCACGGCCTTCCTGGGCGAGGCGCTTCTGCTTCTGCGCCAGCCAGCTCGAATAATTGCCCTCGTAGGGAATGCCGCGGCCGCGGTCGAGTTCGAGAATCCAGCCCGTCACATTATCGAGGAAATAACGGTCGTGAGTGACGATGAGGATCGCGCCGGGATAGTTGCGCAAATGGCCTTCGAGCCAGTTCACGGTTTCGGCGTCGAGATGGTTGGTCGGCTCGTCGAGCAGCAGCAGATCGGGCTGCTCCAGCAGGAGCTTGCATAGGGCGACGCGGCGCTTTTCGCCGCCAGACATGTTGCTGACAGGACCTTCATCGGTCGGACAGCCGAGCGCGTCCATCGCTTGGTCGACCTGGCTGTCGAGATCCCACAGGCCCTTGGCCTCGATCTCGTCCTGCAGGCTGGTCATTTCGTCCGCCGTCTCGTCCGAATAATTCATGGCGAGCTCGTTGTAGCGGTCGAGAACGGCCTTTTTCGCCGCGACGCCGAGCATGACATTGCCGCGCACGTCGAGCGTCTCGTCAAGCTTGGGCTCCTGCGGCAGATAGCCGATGGTCGCGCCCTCCGCCGCCCAGGCTTCGCCCGAAAAATCCTTATCCAGTCCCGCCATGATGCGCAAAAGCGTCGATTTGCCCGAGCCATTGACGCCGAGAACGCCGATTTTCGCGTCCGGGTAGAAGGAGAGATGGACGTTGTCGAGAACCTTCTTGCCGCCGGGCCAGGTCTTGGAGAGGCCCTGCATGTGATAGATGAACTGCCGCGCCATGGGCGAAAACGCTTTCCTGTTGTGCCGCGCGCCGGAATTCCCGCCGCGAGAAGAACTGTTCCTGCCGCGGCCTTTTAGAGCATGGCCTGCGATGAGAAAACGGCTTTTTCGAAAAGGGCGCGCTCGAAGACGACTTGACCGTTCCGCCGCGAAAAAAATGTCTTTACACCCTATCAAGGCTCTGCGTTTACGTTAATGAGGCTAGAGCGTAATCCCAAAAGGTTGCAGACTTTTTGGATAAGATTATGCTTAAAAAAACAAAAGATTAGAACGAAATCCCCGATTCAGTATGAGCGGATTTCGTTCGAAAATGGCGCGCCCGCCCGCATCAGGAGCTTGAACTTGTCCGCAGCCCAGCCCGAACGCCGCGATCTGGATCTTGCCGCCCTCGCCCCCGCGCGCCGGGCGGAACCGCAAATGCCCATTCCGGCGCCGCAAGCCCCGGCGCCGGCCCGCCCCGCTCCCGCGCTCGCCGAAAAGCTCCTGTTCGAGCCTGACGCGCCCGCTCCGCCCGCCAAGGCCGCATTCACGGCGCAGACGCAGAGCCTGCTCAGGCGGCTCGCCGACCTGTTGCGCCGGCCCGACGCCCCGACCCCCTTCGCCATCGGCCTGTTCGCCGCCGCCGGCGGCGGCAAAAGCACCGCCTTCAACTGGCTGACCGAGACCCTGATCGCCGCCGACGCGCCGGTCGTGGCCCTGCGCGCCGCCGACCTCGCCGAAGAGCCAGAGCGCGCGCTCGCCGCCGCGCTCTATCGCGGGCTTTCGCCGCGCTTCGGCGCGCTGGCGCAGGAGGCGGCGCGGGAGGCCCCGCATTTCGGCGCCGACCCCGGCGCGATCGCCCGCGCCACGCGCGACGAACTTCAGGACATGCGCCGCAAGCTGATCGCGGAAAAGCAGGCCCTGTCGGAGTCGGAAATGCGGCGCGCCGCCCTCAAGGACATCCTGCTTTTTGAGACGCCGGGAACCCGGGTGGACATTTATGCGCGGAAAATCCGCAACGCCTTCGAGCCACGGCTGCGC
This sequence comes from Pseudomonadota bacterium, assembly GCA_021812505.1. The sequence continues at coordinate 4,145 of JAKANG010000008.1, read as the reverse complement.
CGCTTCGGCTTCGCCGGCGAGGCTTTGGCGGCCTTCAAGGATCTCACGCGCGACCTCAATGAGTCGCGCGGACTGGCCCGCCGCCTGCTGGCCTCGCTGCGCAGCCTTTACGCCTTCAAGGGCCAGGCGCGGCTGCTGCTGCTGGCCGCGATCGCCTTCGCCGCCGGCAAGGGCGTGGCCTGGCTCGCCGCCAACAAGGCCGGCCTGCTCGGCCTGATCGCCAGCGGCGGCTCGATCGGCGCCCAGAGCGCCGACGTCCTGCAAGGCCATCTGGGCTGGCTGCCTCTCGCCGCGCGGTTTTTCACGCTGATCGCCCTCGCGCTTGCGGGCCTCAATGTCTGGCGCGCCGTGAATTTCATGCGTCCGCTGATCCATGCCGCCGGCCTGCTCGACCAGGATGTCGCGGACAAGAGGCATGAAGTCGATCTGACACTGGCCCATCAGGCGCGCAATGTCGAACTGATGGGCGGCGAAGTGGACGCGCTCGCCCGCAAAGCCTCCGAAGCCGAGCGCCGCGCCAACGCCGCCGGCGCCAGCCGCAATCCGCCGCTGTTTCTGGAAAGCGACGAAGAGTCGCTGAAGCGCAACCACGCCCTGGGCTTTCTCGAATCGCTTTCCGATCTCGTCCTGCACGCGACCGTGGCCGGCGCGCCGCGGCGCGTCGTCGTGGCCGTGGACGGCTATGAAAGCGCGGCCCAGCCCGCCGATCTGTTTCGCCGCGCCCACGACTTGCTGGCGCGCCCCGGCTTCGTCGCCGTGCATGCGCTCGACTCAAGCTTGTTCCCCAACGGGGGCGAGGAAATCGCGCGCCGGATCCAATTGCCGTTGCGGCTCAATGACGACGGACCTGGCGAGCCGGTCGCGCTGGCGCCCTTCGACACGCCGCTGTCGCCGCTGGAGACGCGCCTGACCGCAGCGATGGCGCCGCTGGCGGGATCGAACCCGCGCGCCGAAAAACGCCTGCGCAATCTTTTCCGCTTCCTGCGCCCGGCGCCCGGCGCCCCCGCCGGACTGACCGCCGCGCTGGCCTTGTTCATCGCGGCGGACATCGGCGGCGCCGCCGAGGATCGCGCGGCGCTCGCCCGGGCGCTCGGCGCGGAGCACGGGGCCTTCGCTCCCGCGGGCTCGCCCGCATTGCGGGAAGCCTCCGCCAACGCCACCGCGATCGGCGGGCCGATCAGCCTGGCGGACGCCAAACGGGCGGCGGCGCTCGCCCGCAGGGTTTCGGCGGCCTGAGCTTCAGAAACCCCGGCTGTTGTTGATCGACATGCCGGAGAACGGCTCGATCCAGGTGAGCTGATCCACGACCTTTGTCACGCCGGGAATGTTCTCGGCGGCGACGATCAGGGCGGGGCGCTGCCTTTCGTCGAAAATCTCGCCCTTCAGGGTCACCACGCCATGGTCGACGGTGACCTCGAGTGATTTCGGCGACGCCAATCCCTGATCCTTGAGCTCCGTCATCAGCTTGTCGAGAATCGCCTGGTCGCTGACCTCGCCGGGGGCGGCTTTGCTGGCGACGAGAGTCTTGGACAGGGCCCGCAGCAGATCGGAGCGGCTGATGATGCCGACGAGCTGGTCGCCGCTCACCACCGGCAGGCGCTTGATCTTGCGCCGCTCCATCACATCGACAACCTCATTGAGCGACGCCGCGGCGTTCACGCTGACGACCTCGCGGGTCATGATGTCGCCGACCTTGCGGCCGTGGCTCATCACATAGGCTTCCGCGCTTTCTCCCGGGCCGAGCAGGAATTCGATCCAGCGCGGCTTGCGTTTGGATGTCCCCAGTTCGGCGCGGTGCAGGAAATCCGCCTCGCTGATCACGCCGACGAGCCGGCCGTCGGCGTCCACGACAGGGGCGCCGGAAACATGCATCGACAGCAGCATTTCAACGGCTTCCTCGATCGTCGCATCAGGACTGATGGACTTGACCGGGCTGACCATGATTTCCGACGCTCGCATTCTCGCCTCCCGATTTTTCAAGCGCGCCCGTCGTCCGATCCGCGCGCCGATCCTTTACCTGGGCGAAACGCCCTTTATCGATAGTTTAGGCGCGATCCTCGACCAAACCTTGACGCCGATCAAGGCCCTGATATTTGTTATGTGATTTTATGACTGGTCAGTCAGTCATATTTTGCGAGCGAAGCCATGGGACGACAGGCGCGAACATCGGCCGAACGTGAGGAAAGGATGCGGGCGATCCGCGCCGCCGCGCTCGATCTATTCGCGCAAAAAGGCTTCTCCGCGACGAGGCTCGACGATGTCGCCGCCGCGGCCGGCGTCGCCAAGGGCACGATCTATCTCTATTTCCCATCCAAGCAAGACCTGCTCGAAGCCATTGTCGCCAGCACGATCGGCGCGACCCTGACCCAGGTCGAACAGGCTATCGCCGCCTCTCCGGCCCCCGCGAGCGAATTGCTGCGGCTGATGGGGCGGGCGATGGCGCTCGGCGTGCAGGACCCCGAGCGCCGGCAGGTGCTTCATCTCGTGCTGTCGGAGGGCGCGCGCTTTCCCGCGATCGCGCAATTTTACCATCGCGAGATCATTTCCCGCGGCATGAGCCTGATTCGCGCGATAATCGCCAAAGGCCTGGGCAGCGGCGAGTTCATCTCCGACGAGCCAGCCCGCTTTCCGCAGCTGTTCATCGCCCCGGCCCTCGTGGCCGCGATCTGGAGCGTGGTTTTCGCGCGCATCGAGCCGCTCGACGCCAACGCGATGATGGAGGCGCATGTCGAGCTTCTGCTGCGCGCCCTGACCGGGAGAACGGCATGAAGAAATTGCGCAAGATCGTCGCCGCGCTGGCCGCCCTGGTCCTGATCGGATGGATCGCGGGCAGGCTGTTCGCCCCGACGAAGCCACAGGACCTGCTCGAAGGCTATGTCGAGGGCGACCTCGTCCAGATCGGTCCCGTGGAAGGCGAAAGACTGGCGAAGCTCAATGTCGAGCCGGGCGACCAGGTCGCCAGGGACGCGGCGCTCTTCACCATGGCGACGCCGATTCTCGACCAACAACGCGCCGAGGCCAAGGCCAAGGTCGCGCAGTCCAGGGCCAACATGAAGAATCTTCAGGCGTCGCTGCAAAGGCCGGAACAGATCGCGGTGCTCCGGGCCGCCGTCGATTCCGCCAAGGCGGCTCTGGTGCTGTCGCAGACCGAATATGACCGCCAGGTCTATCTCCTGCCGCGCGGCGCGACCACGGTCGCCGCCCGCGATCAGGCCAAATTCGCGCTCGACCGCGACAAGGCCAATCTTGCCCAGGCCCAACGTCAGGTCGAGGCCGGCTTGATTCCTTCCCGCAGTCATGAAATTTCCGCCGCCGGCGCCGCCATCGCCCAGGCCCAGGCCGAACTCGACCAGATCGAGGTGCGAATCGCCCGCCAGACCGTCCATGCGCCGGCCGACGGCGTCATTCAGGACGTCTATTTCTGGCCGGGCGAGATCGTTTCCGCCGGTCAGCCGATCCTTGCTCTGCTGCCCCCGGAGAACCGCAAGATCCGCTTCTACGTTCCCGAGACCCAGCTTTCCCGCTTCGCCCTGGGCGCGAAAGTGTCGGTTTCCTGCGACAATTGCCGGGCCGGCCTCCAGGCCCGCGTGATCTATATCTCCCAGCAAGCGGAATATACCCCGCCGGTGATCTTCTCGCTTCAGGAGCGCGGCAAGCTGGTGTTCCGGGTGGACGCGCGGCTCGACGACCTTCACGTCCTGCTGCCGCTCGGCCTGCCGATCGAGGCGCGGCTCCTTGCCGTCGAGGCGGCGAAATGAACGGCGCCGACATCGTCATCGACGTCGAGGGCCTCAGCAAGAGTTTCGACGGCAAGCTGGTGGTCGACAATCTGTCGATGCAGGTGCGGCGCGGCCGCATCCACGGCTTTCTCGGCCCGAACGGCAGCGGCAAGACCACCACCATCCGCATGCTGTGCGGCCTGCTGACCCCCGACAAGGGCCGGGGCCGGTGCCTCGGCTTCGACATTCTCACCCAGCAGACGGAGATCAAGCGCCGCACCGGCTACATGACCCAGGCCTTCTCGCTTTATGCCGACCTGACCATCCGCGAGAATCTCGAATTCATCGGTCGCATCTACGGGCTCGACGACCCGTCGGCGCGGGCGCGCGAGGCGATCGACCAGCTCGGCCTGACCGGGCGCGCCG
>JAKANG010000007.1 GCA_021812505.1 Pseudomonadota bacterium | reverse complement strand
CCGTCTCGCCGGTCTCGACGAGCCCGCCCGGGAGGGTGAACATGCGCCGGTAAGGCGCCTCGGAGCGGCTCGCCAGCAGCACCTTCCCTTCGCGGAACACCGCGATGCTGACGGCGAGAGCAGGTTGCGCCGGGTAGAGGCGGCGGGACGGGCTCACGGATAGAGCCCCTCGCTCACCCAGTCGCCCTCCGGCTTTGCCCGCGTGTAGCGGATGCGCTCGTGCAGGCGGAACGGCTTGTCCGACCAGAATTCGATCTCGACCGGACGGATGCGGTAGCCGCCCCAGTATGGCGGGCGCGGCACCGGCCCGATATTGAAGCGCGCGGCCTGGAGCGCGACCGCCTTTTCCAGCGCGAAGCGACTTTCCAGCGTCCGCGATTGAAGGCTCGCCCAGGCGCCGATGCGGCTGTCGCGCGCGCGGCTGGCGAAATAGGCGTCCGATTCGGCGTCGTCGACCAGTTCGACCAGGCCGCGAAAGCGAAACTGCCGGCGCAGGCTCTTCCAGTGCAGCACCCCCGCCGCGCTTGGATGCGCCGCCAGTTCGTTTCCCTTGACGCTTTCGCGATTGGTATAGAAAACGAAACCGTCGTCGTCGAAACCCTTCAGCAGCACCATACGGGCGTTGGGAAGTCCTTTCGCGTCCACCGTGGCGAGGCACATGGCGTTGGGATCGTTGATCTCGTGTTTTTCCGCCTCGTCCATCCAGTTTTTGAACAAGGCGAAAGGCTCGTGGGCGGGCCTGTGGTTACGCCCCGTTAATGCGTTCATTGGAATATAGCCTTCCCGGAGTTCTTTGGTACGGATCGCGCCCGCTTGCGTCTGCCCCTGTTCCAGCATAGTGAATCGCCGTCGCGCGGGCAGCAAGATTTTCCGCTCTTGCGTCGCCTGATCGGCTGCGCCGTGCTGTGCCAGGGCCTCGCGGCCTGCGCTGTGGCGACGCCGCTGGAAGGGGGAATCGACACCCAGCCGACCGGCTCGATTTCGGCGCCGCCGCCCCAGGGCGACGCCGCGTCCCATCTGCCGGCCGCGCTCGACGAAGAAGACCGCCGCCGTGTCCTCGGCGCTTTGGCCATCGCGCTCGACCCCCAGGGCAACGGCGCGTCAGTGCGCTGGGACAACCCGATGAGCAAAGCACATGGCGACATCACCCCGATCGGCTTCGCGTTTCCGTCGAAGGATCTGATCTGCCGCCGATTCTCGGCCCGATTCGAGATCCAGGCCAGCGCCCATGTCGAGGAGGGTTCGGCCTGCCGCGACAAGAACGCGCAATGGAAAATCGCGGAGCTTCAGCCGCCGAAAGCGGCCGCCCCCTTGCGCGAAGCCCATCTCTCGCCCAAATAGAGGCGAAGACATGGCGGCGGCGCCTCGCGGGGGCCGCCGGTGAAATGGGCTTATGACGAGAATGCGCGATCCCTACCAAGTTCTCGGCGTCGGCAAGGGCGCCACGCAGGCCGATGTCAAAAAGGCCTTCCGCAAGCTCGCAAAACAGCACCATCCCGACCAGAACCCCAAGGATCCCAAGGCGAAGGAAAAATTCGCCGAGATCAACGCCGCCTACGAGATCGTCGGCGACGAAAAGAAGCGCGCCCAGTTCGACCGCGGCGAGATCGACGCCGAAGGCAAGCCACGCCATCCCGGTTTCGAGGGTTTTGGCGCCGGCGCGGGTCCAGGAGGGTTTGGAACTGGCGGATTCCGGCGCGGCGGCGGGCCCGGTGGCGAGCATTTCGAATTCAATTTCGGCGGCGGCCGCGGCTTCGAGGCGGCGGACATTTTCGCCGATCTGTTCAGCGGCGGGCGGGGCGCGGGACGCGCCGGCTTCGGCGGCGGCGCGCGGCAGGCGCGCGAGACTGGCGGCGATGTCGCGCTCGAAGCCGCCATTACTCTCGAAACCGCCATCCACGGCGGCAAGGCGCGGGTGCTGACGCCCAATGGCCGCACGCTGGAAGTCAATGTCCCGGCCGGCATCGAGGAAGGCAAAGTGATTCGTCTGCGCGGCCAGGGCCAGCCCGGCGCTGGCGGCGGTCCGGCGGGCGACGCGCTGGTGACCGTGCGTTTCGAGAAACACGGCCTGTTCCGCATCGATGGACGCGATTTGCGGCTCGACCTGCCGATCGCGCTTTACGAGGCGGTGCTGGGCGCGAAAGTCGAAGCGCCCACCTTGAGCGGCAAGGTAGAGCTGAACCTGCCGCCGCACAGCAATTCCGGCCGCACGCTTCGTCTGCGCGGCAAGGGGCTGCCCGCCATCGGGGGCAAGCCGGCCGGCGATCTGCTGGTGACCTTGCGCATCGTCCTGCCCGAAGGCGCCCAGACCGAGCTTGAGGAACTGGCGCGGAAGATGCGCGCCGACTCCCCCTATAATCCACGCAATGAGCTGGCCAAGTAAAACTCGGGCAAGTAAAGCCCGCGGCTTCAACCGCCGACCGTGTCGATGTTGTAGACGTCGTCGCGGAAATGGACCATGCCGTCGGCGGAGGCCCAGCCGGTCATATAGACCCAGACCACCGGGACGGGCCTGGGCAGCTTGATGTCCTCGCGCACGCCGCTGGCGATTCTTTGCTGGATCAGCTGCGCGGTCCACACGCCGAGATCGGGTGATATGCTCGTGACGGGCGCCGGCCCCGCCATCGCGACCGTCGCTGGCGGCGCGGTCACCGGCACGCCCTCGAGCACCCAGGCGGCGAGGTCGTAGACGCCCTGCACCCGCACGCAGCCATGGGACAGGAAGCGGTAGTCATTGGCGAACAGGTTTCGCGTCGGCGTGTCGTGCATATAGACCGAGTCGGGATTGGGCATCTGGAGGCGGATCAGGCCGAGCGCATTGCCCTTGCCGGAATCCTGCCGAAGGATGTAATTCGTCGCCTTGTCCGAATTCCAGTCGATCGAGGCCGGATTGATCTCCTTGCCCTGGTAGCTGAAGATGCGGATATGGGCGCGCGCCAGATAATTCGGCTGTTTGCGCATTTTCGGAATGATCTCGTTCTTGATGATCGAGACCGGCACCGTCCAGGTCGGATTGAGATTGACCGCAATGATTTTCGCCGTGAGCTGCGGCGACTGATGATCCGGCTCGCCGACGATCACAGCGAAGCGACGGAAGACGCGGCCGTTCTCGACCGCATCGACCGCCAGGGACGGGATGTTCACCGCCACATATTTGTCGCCGAAGGGGAAATTCAGCCCCGCGAGCCGCTGCGCGCTTGAGGCGAGCTGCTTGAACCGAACATTGGCCGGCACGTTCATCGCGCGCAGCGTCATGCCGGCGACGACGCCAGTCTGCCGCAAGCCGTTGCGGAACTGGAATCTCTTGACCGCCGCCGTGAGCGCGGGGGTCCAGCGCGTTCCATTGGCCTCCGCGCCGACGAGATCGCCCTCGATGGCGAGGCGGCGGCGCAGGATCTCGACCGCCGGACCGCGCGCGCCGGGCCGCAAGTCGCCAGGAACGACCGGCCATCCGCCGGAGTCCGCGATCGCCGCGTAACGCTCCGACGCCTTGGCGGTGGTGAAGAAGGTTTCCGGCTGGAGGACGGGGGTCGGATCGTCCGACAAGGCCATTTCGCGCGGAACCGGTTTTGGGCGCGGCTTGGGCGCTGGCTTGGGCTTGGCGGCGGCTGCCTGCGCCGGCGCCGCTCCAGGCGGATTCGCTTGGCCTGCGGAACTCGGCGCCGCGGGGTTCGGGGCTTCGGTTTTCGGAACTTCGGCCTTGGGCGCCTCGGCCTTGGGCGCGGCGGGAGCGGGAGACGCCGGGGCGGCCGCCGGCGGCGGCAAGGGCGACGAATCGATATCCGGCGCGGCCGGAAGCTGCGCCGACGCCGGGGGCTGGTTCGCCATCGGCTCGGGCGACAGCGGACTCTGCGCCCAGGAGGCCGCCGGCGCGAAAGGCGCTACGCCGAGCATGACGGCCAGAACAAGAGCCGGAGTTTTTTGCACGCGCCACATGATTCGCCATTTTCCTGAAAGGCGTCGTCCTGTCGGGATGATAAGAATGAACGCGACGCCTTTGCCAGGCTTTTCGCCGGCCTTCGCGCAATTTCCCCGGTTCTGTGTCCTTTTTGCGACCGCGCCTCGCGGCGGTTCGATTCATTTGCCTCCGCCGTAGAGCCGCCGCAATTCGTGCTTGAGAATCTTGCCGGTCGCTCCGTGGGGCAGTTCGTCGGCGACGACCACCCGGTCGGGGATGGCGAAATTGGCGACCTTGCCCTTGAAAAAGGCGCGCAGGTCTTCCGGCCGCGGCTCGCGGCCCTGACGCGGGACGACGATCAGCAGCGGCCTTTCGCCCCATTTCTCGTCTGGCGCGGCGATGGCCGCCGCCTCCGCGACATCGGGATGGCCGACCGCGATATTTTCCAGCTCGATCGAGCTGATCCATTCGCCCCCCGATTTGATCAGATCCTTCGACCGGTCGGTGAGCAGCAGGAAGCCGTCGGGGTCGATCAATCCGACATCGCCGGTCGGGAACCAGGCATCGTCGGCGATCTCGCTCTCCGGCGCGCGGAAATAGCCTTTGGCGATCCAGTGGCCGCGACAGGAGATGTCGCCCTGGCTTTTTCCGTCCCAAGGCGCCTCCGCGCCGTCGGGGCCGACGGCGCGGACATCCACGCCGAACAAGGCGCGGCCCTGCCTGACCGCATGGTCGAAATTGGCCTCGCCGGTGAGCGCGGCCGTCGCGGGCTTGGGTCCGTTATAGGTCACCACCGGGCTGGTCTCTGTCATGCCCCAGCCCTGACAGGCCTCGACGCCATGTTCGGCGAAGGCGGCGACCAAAGCGCGCGGCAGGGCCGCTCCGCCCGACATGATTCTTTTCAGCGACGTGAAGCCCACGCCGGTCTGGCGCATGTGATTGACCAGAGCCAGCCAGACCGTCGGCACGCCGACCGAAAGATCGACGGATTCGGCGTCCATCAGGCCGAGCAGCGAGACCGGATCGAGATGCCGCCCCGGCATGATCAGAGCGGCGCCGACCATGGGCGCGGCATAGGGCAGGCCCCAGGCGTTGACATGGAACATCGGCACAACCGGCAGAACCCGGGTCGTCGCGCGCAGCGCGATGACGTCGGCGCTGTTGGCGGCCAAGGCGTGAAGCAGCGACGAGCGATGCGAATAGAGGACGCCCTTGGGCTTGCCGGTGGTCCCGGAGGTGTAGCAGAGCCCGGAGGCGGCGTTTTCGTCGAAGACCGGCCAATCGTCCCGCTCGTCCGCCGCCTCGACCAGACTCTCATAGTCCAACTGGGCCACGCCCGGCGGCAGGTCGAGTTTTTTCATATCGCCCGGTTCGGCCAGCACCACGATCGTCCGCAAAACATTGGCCACATGGGGCGCGATCGCGGCGGCCAGCGGCGCGAAACAGGCGTCCACGAACAGCACGCGGTCTTCGGCATGGCCGATGATGTAGGCGATGTCCGTCGGCGCCAGGCGCGGATTGATGGTGTGACAGACCGCGCCCATGCCGGAAATGGCGTAATAAAGCTCGAGATGGCGGTCGCTGTTCATCGCCAGAGTGGCGACGCGATCGCCGAAACCCGCGCCGAGGCCACGCAGCGCCGCCATGAGTTTTCGCGCCCGCTTTTCCAGCGCTTTGTATGTCGTGCGGACGATGCGGCCGTCGTCGCGCCGCGACACAACTTCCGCCTCGCCGTGGTGGCGCGCCGCGTGCTGGATGATCGATGAAATCAGCAGCTCGCGCCGCTGCATCAGGCCAAGCATGACGATCCTCCCGAAGGCTTTTTCGGGATTATCGCCGCTTGCCCTTGTGGCGCCAAGACGCCGCAGGCGCATTAGACTCCACCGAAGCCTTGGGCCGCGCCTCGCCGCCGCCGAAATTATGCGGCCCCATGTCCTCGTCGGTCGGCTTGCGGATGCGGGAGGGCGGCAGATTGGCCTTTTCGCCATATTTGCGCTGGCCGGAAAATGAACCGCCGCCGGCCTCGACCTCGCTCTGGCGGGCCAGCGGATCGTCGGCCACCGTCAGCTCCACCGCTTGCAGGCGTCGGATCTCGTCGCGCAGCCGCGCGGCGGTCTCGAAATCGAGATCGGCCGCCGCCGCCTGCATCCGCTTTTCCAGATCGGCGAGCGTCGCCTCGAAATTATGGCCGATGGCCGGCGCGGCGAGGCCAATGTCGACGCTGACATGGTCCTGCTCATAGACCGAGCCCAGAATATCGGCGATGCCGCGCTTGATCGTCGCCGGGGTGATATTGTGCTCCTGGTTCCAGGCGAGCTGCTTTTCGCGGCGCCGCCGCGTCTCGCCGATGGCGCGGTCCATCGAACCGGTGATCGTGTCGGCGTAAAGAATGACTCTGCCGTCGACATTGCGCGCGGCGCGGCCGATCGTTTGCACCAAGGAACGCTCGCTGCGCAAAAAACCTTCCTTGTCGGCGTCGAGAATGGCGACCAGGGCGCATTCCGGGATATCCAGCCCCTCGCGTAAAAGGTTGATGCCGACCAGCACGTCGAAGGCGCCGAGCCGCAGGTCGCGGATGATTTCGATGCGCTCGATCGTGTCGATGTCGGAATGCATGTAGCGCACCCGCACGCCGTTCTCGTGAAGATATTCGGTGAGATCTTCGGCCATGCGCTTGGTCAGAACGGTCACGAGGGTTCGGTAGCCGCGGGAAGCGGCGTCGCGGACCTCGCCGAGAAGATCGTCCACCTGCGTCCGCGCCGAGCGCACCTCCACCGACGGATCGACCAGGCCGGTAGGGCGGATCACCTGCTCGACGAACACGCCGCCGGTCCGCTCCATTTCCCAATCGCCCGGCGTCGCCGAAACATGAACCGACTGCGGCCGCATGGCGTCCCATTCCTCGAAACGCAGGGGGCGGTTATCCATGCAGGACGGGAGGCGGAAGCCATATTCGGCGAGCGTCGCCTTGCGCCGGAAATCGCCGCGGTACATGCCGCCGATCTGCGGCACCGTGACATGGCTTTCGTCGGTGAAGACGATGGCGTTGTCGGGCAGATATTCGAATAGGGTCGGCGGCGGCTCGCCGGGACGGCGCCCGGTGAGATAGCGTGAATAATTCTCGATGCCGGCGCAGGAGCCGGTGGCCTGCAGCATTTCGAGATCGAAAGTCGTGCGCTGTTCGAGCCTTTGCGCTTCGAGGAAGCGGCCCGAAGCCTGCAATTCCTCCAGCCTCTGGCGCAGCTCCCTTTTTATGCCGTCGATCGCCTGCAACAGCGTCGGGCGCGGCGTGACATAATGCGAATTGGCGTAGAATTTGATCTGTTCGAGATCCTGGGTTTTTTTCCCGGTCAGCGGGTCGAATTCCGCGAGCGACTCCACTTCGTCGCCGAAGAAGGAAATGCGCCAGGCGCGGTCCTCGTAATGCGCGGGAAAAACTTCGACGGTGTCGCCGCGCACGCGAAAGGCGCCGCGCGAAAAATCCGGCGTGCGCTTGTACTGGAGCGCGACGAGGTCTTGCAGCAGCTGGCGCTGGTCGAGCTTTTCGCCGAGCTTTATCGAAAAGGTCATGGCCGTATAGGTCTCGACCGAGCCTATGCCGTAAATGCAAGAGACGGAGGCGACGATCACGACATCGTCGCGTTCGAGCAGGGCGCGCGTGGCGGAATGGCGCATCCGGTCGATCTGCTCGTTGATCGAGCTTTCCTTCTCGATATAGGTGTCGGTGCGCGGCACATAAGCTTCGGGCTGATAATAATCGTAATAAGAGACGAAATATTCGACCGCGTTATGGGGGAAAAAGCTTTTGAATTCGCCATAGAGCTGCGCGGCGAGGGTCTTGTTCGGCGCAAGGATCAGCGCCGGCCGCTGGCAGCGGGCGATGACCTGCGCCATGGTGAAGGTCTTGCCGGAGCCGGTGACGCCGAGCAGGACCTGATCGCGCTCCTGCGCCTGCAAACCCGCAACGAGCTCGTCGATGGCGTGGGGCTGGTCGCCCTGCGGGGCATATTCGGAAACCAGATCGAAACGGACGCCGCCTTCCGACTTCTCCGGCCGCAATGGGCGATGCGGAACCCACGGCGCCTTGTCGCGCAGATTGGGATCGCCCTTTTCCAGCAATTCTTCGAGCAGAGTCGCGGTGACGCCGCTCCCGGTCTGAAATTCCTTTTTGGCCGGCGCCCGCCGCATCGGCTTTTCGCGCGCAAGTTCGGGCTCCTGACCCAGTCCGTAGCGCGCGGCCTCCTCGGCGGAGAGTTTTTCGGCGACATAGGGCGAAGACGCCTCCTCGAACCCCTTGCCGATCAGGGCGGGATTGAGCAAAGCCGCCAGATGCTCGTCCAGCGGCTGCACGTCAGGCTTCGACGCCTTGGCCCGTGAGGAAGGTTTTTTCGCCATGCGGGCAATATGGGGCGCGAGGTGGGGAATGGGAAGCGGAGATGGTTCGCGCCGCAGCGCGGTCCCCATCCCGACCGATGCGTTCAGGGCATTGACCGCCGAGACTTAACCGTCATGACCGGCCCTGGGCTTGACCCTGGGATTTGTCGCGTCCATCCACGCCCGGCCGCTCGACGCGCCGGTCAGATCGGGCGAGACCGCCGTATCGATGGCGTCGTCAGCGCCGAAACCTAAAACCGGACGCCAGATCCACCGCCTTCGGGATCAATAGCAACCCGGCCCCCATGGTCCCCACATGCCCCAATCCATGGCGACGTCCTGCTGCATTTCCGCGGCCGCCAGTTGTTCGTCGGCGATGTGCTTTTCCAGCCTGATCTGCTGGTAGTGCTGATAGGCCGTCTCGTTGCCGACATAAAGGCAGCCGCAGCCGGCGGCGTCGGCGTAAACGTAATAACGGGCTCCCTTCCTTTTTTGATAGACGAACACATTCTGCGGCATCGCCTTGAGCTTGGCCAGTTTCGCGGGCGTGTCCGCCTGTTTCCGCGTGAATTGCGCGGCGGTCAGCATGTCCTCTCTGTCCTGCGCGCTGACAGTGGCGCAGCCCGAAAGAGCGAGCGACGCGGCGAGGGCTGTCCAGACGAGGGATTTGCGCAACATCCTGACGAATCTCCGAAAACGGGCGACCGCGCCAGATTATCGGGGCGGCAAGCTTTGTCCAGACTTGAAACTGGTCCGGATTTACAATTCTTTTTTAGAAAGTCTCGCTGCGCGGGTTGGCGACCGCCATCGGACAAGCCGCTGCGCTCCGGCTCGTCCAGCCGCCTCAAATCGTCACTTGCGCGCCCATTTCGACCACGCGGTCGGAGGGAATGGAGAAGAAGTCGGTGGCGTTGATCGCCTGTTTCGACAGGTTGACGAACAGCTTGTCCTGCCATTGCGGCATGCCGGAGGCCGGCGAGCATTTCAGCGTCCTTTTGCCGAGGAAGAAGGACGTGGTCATGATGTCGAACTTCACCCCACATTTGCGCATCAGGGCCATGGCCGCCGGCACGCGCGGGGTTTCCATGAAGCCGAAATAGAGCGTCACGCGGGTGAAATCCTCCGAAAGCTTCTCGCGTTCGAACCGGTTGGCCTCGGACACGCGCGGCGTCGGCTTGGTGACCACGTTCATGATCACGATGCGCTCGTGCAGCACCTTGTTGTGCTTGAGATTATGCATCAGGGCCGAGGGCGCGACATTGGGATCGCCGGTCAGGAACACCGCCGTGCCCGGCACGCGCGTCGGCCTGGATTTTTCCATCATGCGGATGAGGTCGGCGGTCGGGATCGAATCGCGATGGGTCTTGCGCGCCAGAAGCTCGGTGCCGCGCACCCAGGTCCACATCACGATCATCGACAGGCCGGCGAGGCTCAGCGGCACCCAGCCGCCTTCCAGCACCTTCACCAGATTGGCGGCCATGAAGGCCAGATCGATCATCAGGAACATGCCGACGAAGGGAATGGCGGCGGCCAGCGGCCAGCGCCACAATTTCCACACCACGAAGAACGACAACGAGGTCGTCACCACCATGGTCCCCGTCACCGCTATGCCATAGGCGTTGGCGAGATTGGAGGAGGTGCGGAACAGGAAGACGAGCAGCAGAACGCCGAGCAGCAGGGTCCGATTGACCCGCGGAACGAAAATCTGCCCTTCGGTGGTGGCGGAGGTGTGCTGGATTTCGAGACGCGGCAGCAGGCCGAGCTGGATCGCCTGGCGCGACAACGAGAAAGCCCCGGTGATCACCGCCTGGCTGGCGATGATCGTGGCCACGGTCGCCAGGACGACGAAGGGAATCAGCGTCCAGGCCGGCGCCATCATATAGAAGGGATTGGCGACCGCCGAATGGTCTTTCAGCACCAGGGCGCCCTGGCCGAGATAGTTGCAGACCAGCGACGGCAGGACGAAGAGCAGCCAGGCGAGCTGGATCGGCTTGCGGCCGAAATGGCCCATGTCGGCGTAAAGCGCCTCCGCCCCGGTCACCGCCAGGAAGATCAGGCCGAGGGTGACGAAGCCGGTCGCGCCGTGGCCGAACAGGAATCTCAAGCCGTGGAAGGGGTTGAAAGCGTTGAGGACACGCGGGGCGTCGGCGACATGATAAAGGCCCAAAGCGCCGATGACGCCGAAAAACAGCACCATGATCGGGCCGAAATAGGTCGCGACCTTGGCCGTGCCGCCGCTTTGCACCACGAAAAGACTGACCAGAATGCCCACAGCGATCGGGAGAACATATGGCTGGAAGGCGCTCGACGCGGTATTGAGGCCTTCGACCGCCGAAAGCACCGAAATCGCGGGCGTGATGATCGCGTCGCCGGAGAACAGGGCCGCGCCGGCCACGCCGAGCAGGAAAATCCATCGCGAGCGCCGCCCCAGGGCGTTCTGCGCCAGGGCCATGAGCGACAATGTGCCGCCCTCGCCCTTGTTGTCCGCGCGCATCAGGAAGAACACATATTTGGCCGTCACGACGAAGAACAGGGCCCAGATCAGCAGCGAAACGATGCCGATCACCTCGGATTCGACCACGCCGTCCGTCTTCATATGGTCCAGCGCCGCCTGGAGCGCATAGAGCGGGCTGGTGCCGATGTCGCCATAGACGACGCCCATCGAGCCGAGCATCAGGGTCCAGAACCCTTCGCCCTGATGCTCAGGGTCCGGCAAGGCTGGCAGCGTAACGGATTCTGGGGAAGGGGTGACGGCGGCGGGCGTGGGAATCGTGTCTTGCGACATGGGGCCATCCTGGCTGCCGCCTCGAAATGAGGCGCGACCGGGGCAGTCCTATAAACCTTTCCCGCGCGCGAGAGAAGAGGCGCCTTCGACCCCGCGGCGCGGTGCGTTGCGGCGCGTTGAATTTGCTGGCATGAGGCGGCATGACCCTGCCGATCGACGAAGCCCTGCCGCGCCTCGCCCAAACGCTCGCGGAGAACGCGCGGGCCGTGCTCGTGGCGCCGCCCGGCGCCGGCAAGACCACTCGTGTTCCGCTGGCCCTGCTCGAGTGCGGCTGGCGGGGCGATGGCAAGATCGTCGTGCTGGAGCCGCGCCGCCTCGCCGCCCGCGCCGCCGCCGAGCGCATGTCGAGCCTCGCCGGCGACAGGCTCGGCGAGACGGTGGGCCTGAAAGTGCGCATGCAGTCGCTGAGCGGGCCGAAAACTCGGATCGAAGTGGTCACCGAGGGCGTTTTCGCCCGGATGATCCTCGACGACCCTTCGCTCGAAGGCGTGGCGGCGGTGCTTTTCGACGAATTTCACGAACGCTCGCTCGACGCCGATCTCGGCCTTGCTCTAGCGCTGGACGCGCAGGCGGCGCTGCGGCCCGACCTGCGCCTGCTGGTCATGTCGGCGACGCTTGACGGCGCCCGGGTCTCCAGGCTGATGCAGGACGCGCCCGTGGTCGAATCGCAGGGCCGGGCCTTTCCGGTCGAGACCGTTCATCTCGGCCGCGATCCGCGCGAAAGGATCGAGGAGGCCGGCTTCCGGGCCATACGCCGGGCCTTGGCCGAACAGCCGGGCTCGCTGCTGGTTTTCCTGCCCGGCCAGGCAGAAATCCTGCGGCTGGCCGGAAAACTCGAAGAAAGCCTGAACGATCCAAGCGTCGAGATCTGCCCGCTTTACGGCTCGATGGAGCGCGCGGCGCAGGATCGCGCCATCCGCCCTGCGCCGGAAGGCCGGCGCAAGATCGTGCTGGCGACCTCGATCGCCGAAACCTCGATCACCATCGACGGGGTGCGCGTGGTCATCGAC
>JAKANG010000439.1 GCA_021812505.1 Pseudomonadota bacterium | reverse complement strand
CAATCGGAGAGTTTTTGCCGCCAGACGCCGATGGCGGGAATGCCCGCGGCCGCGTATTGCGCTACGTCCTCTTCAAACGACCACCGAAAGGTGGTTGTTTCGTTCATCGAGAGTTCCGCCATCCGTGTGCGCTCCTGTCTCTGTACGCGGCCGCGGTTCACGGCTGCTTTGCCGCCGGCGTCGACTGCAGGTCCCACGCCACCAACCAGCGCGTGCTTGCCGGCGATGGCGCCGTTCTTCAGCGCCAGATCGTAAATTCCATCGATGTTGCTGTTGCTGGTTCCCGCCGCCAGGCGCTTTTTCGCATCCCAGGAACGGGTGAGGATTTCGCCCATCCCGAGGATATCGCCTCTCAGCATGGCGAGCTTCATCTCGACGCTGTCCTGCTTGATCTGCTGAAGCGCCGACAGCGCCTCGGCGTCGCTGCGCTTCATGCTTTCGGTCTGCATTTCGATGATCGAAGAGGAAAGCCGGGAGCGCCCCGTGTGACAGATCATGATCGAACTTTCCATTTCGAGCAAATGGGATTCGTGGATGCGCAGCGGGTTGACGATCACGCGGTCGCTGGACAGGAACTCGATGAAATTGACGCCGCCGAAGGCCGCCGCATAATGGTCCTGTTTGCCTCCCGCCATGCCCAGATCCACGCGTTCGACGTCGAAGGCCAGTTTGGCGATGTCGTAGTCGCCGAGCGGAAGGCGCAGAAGCTCGGCAAAAGCCTTCACCAGCGCCACCACCAAGGCCGAGGACGATCCGAGTCCCGACCCCGGAGGCGCGTCGACCGAAGTAAAAACGTCGATCGACAAGGGCCGGCCCTTGTTGAAGTCATGCACGATACGGTTGTAGACGCCGCGATGCAGAGCCAATCCGATGGACGTGTCGAGGCGCGGCGAAGGCGTCGTCTCGTCGACGCTTTCGATGTCGTTGGCGTGAAAGGTCAGCGCCCAGTCCTCGCGTTCCTGGATGACCGCATAGGCATAGGCCGTGATGGTGCAATTGACGACATTGCCGCCAAATTCGTCGCAGAAAGGCGACAGATCGGTGCCGCCCCCCGCGAATCCCAGGCGCAAGGGCGCGCGCGCCCGCACTCTCTTCATCGCCATGGCGGCGCCCCTCTGCTGGCCGCCGCCGAAAAACGGCGACCCGCGGCCGCCCGCAACGTGGAGTGGTTATGACGGGATCGCATGCGCGCCCAACGATCGGTTGACCTAACGGCACTGATTAACATCGGGGCGCTAGCGGAGCAAGTTGCGAGCCTCCGTAACGATTGACGGATCGGGCGTGTTTCGGCCTTGGCGGAGCCGCCCGTCATGCGGCGACCGCCGATGATCGCCGCTGGTTTAAAGACAAAGTCCAGTCGATGCGCCGGAGGGCGGAGACGGCTGGAGCGGATGACTTCAGGCCGCGCCTTCGGCTCGCGGTCCCAGGGACGGCGCAGCTTGTGATGTTTCTGGATATCTTCAGCTTTTACATGGCGGCATTCAAGAGTCGATGGGCGGCGTTATGCGGTTCACGCCGGTCGCCTGGGGAGAATTCGACGCCATCGCCTCCATGCTGCGCCACAGGGCGTCGGCCTTGCGCTGGAGAAGGCCAAGGTCGAGGACATCTGGCGACAACCAGCCATAAACGACCTGCGCCAGATCGAGGGCGTATCCGCCCGATCCGGGACGATCGTGCCTCAGTTCGGCCTTGATCGAACGGGCGGCGGCGGCTTCCGCTTCGTTCGTGGCGGCGCCGATCATCGCCGCGAGATTTTGTACCTGCGCGAGCGGCGAGGAAAACCATTTTTCGTAATGGATGACGCCGGCGATCCGAGGGCCGAGATGGCGCAAGGCGTCCAGATAGTGCTCGACCCATAACAGCTCGCCGATCGCGGGAGGCAGGCCGTTGCGGGCGAGAAGCGAGGCCGCCACGGCGCGAGGATCGCGCACCGCCAGGATCCACACCGGCTGGACGCCCAGGTCGCCGAAAATCTCCTGCCACAAGGGAAGGAAGCGGGCGGTGCGCGGGTCTTTGAACCCCCAGACGCCGCCAGCCGCTTCCAGTTGGTCGCTCACCATCCTGGTCAGCCGGTCCCGGATGGCGATGTGCGCCGCCCTGTCCAGGATCCTGTCGGTCGCGGCGCGGCCCAGCCAGATCGTGTCCCAACCGGCGTCGAGCGCTTCAAACAGGGCGTCATGAGCCTCCTGGATCGATCGATGCTCGAGGAAGCCTTCGGGATTGTCGGCTTGCGGCCCCAACAGCGGCCCTCCCAGGTCAACGCCCAGGCCGTTCATCATCCGGGCGCAGAGCGTCGTGCCGGCGCGATGCATTCCGACCACGACGAAAACCTTCTTGCGGTTTGCAAGACGGCGCTCGGCGTCCGCCAGCATGGCCGCGACGCCGGTCTGGAGCGCAACGACCACTTGCGCCGCCATGGCGCGATCGCGTTTCGTCCTGGCGATTTCCAAGACGTGCTTCTCGAACCACGGGCGCGACGAGAAACGGGCCATGGCTTCACGAAGAACCGCCTCCGCCTCGTCCAGCCGGTTCCGCGAGGACAGCAAGGATAAGGCTATTTGATATCCGGCCTCGTCGTCGGGAAAGCGGGCGCGCAATTCGGCCGCGAGACGGATGGCCTCGTCGTGATGGCCTCGCGCCTGGGCGATCCATGCCTGATGCGTCATCGGCCAGGCCTGTCCCGGAAAACGGACCAGGGCTTCCGCCGCAATCGCCGCGGCGTCGTCGAACTTGCGCAGCTCGCGCG
>JAKANG010000438.1 GCA_021812505.1 Pseudomonadota bacterium | reverse complement strand
AGAGGTGGTCGTAGATCGCGGCCAGACCGTCCGCACCGTAGCGCTGCAGCGCCAGCCAGACCTTGAGCGCGTCGAACCGGCGCGAGCACTGGAAGCTGCGCACGCCCTGGTCCCAGCGGGGCGGGCCCTCGTGCGTGTGGAACAGGTACGGCGCGCGCTGGGCGAAGGCCGGCTATCGGTAATCTCGCAGAGCGGCGGGCTCGGTTTTGCGTTCTTCGACCGCGCGCGCCCACGCAATCTCGCCGTCGGCCATGTCGTCACCACTGGTAATGAAGTTGCGCTCGAGGTCGCCGATTTCCTCAACTACATGGTCGACGAGGGTAAGACCGACGTCTTCCTGCTGCTCCTGGAAGACGTGAAAACACCGGATAAATTCAAACGGGCCGCCGAAAAGGCGCTGCGTGCCGGCAAGCCGATCGTCGTCGGCAAGATCGGACAGTCGGAGCCCGGCCGCCGCGCGGTAACGTCACACACGGCAGCACTCGCCGGTTCGCAATCCGCCTACCGCGCTATCTTCGATCGCTACGGACTGATCGAGGCGCGCGATATCGACGAGATGCTCGATTTCGCCGCCGCCTTCCTCGCCTGCGGCGACCGCCTGCCGGCTGGAAACCGCATGGGCATCTGCACCGCCTCCGGCGGCGCCGGCGTGTGGATGGCGGATTCCTGCGAAGCCGCCGGACTGGACGTGCCGGTTCTCGATGAAGCGACCCGTAAGGCGATCGACGTTCACCTGCCAAGTTACGGTACCTCGCAGAACCCGGTCGATTCCACCGCGCAGGGCGTGCACAAGCTCGGCTATGCCGCCTTCGCGCGGTTGGTGGCGCAGTCGCCGCTGATCGACGGCGTGATCGTCGTGGTCACCGCGCGCCGCTCGGCTTTCCTCGAAGGCGACTTGCAAATGCTCAAGGACCTCAAGCGCGAAACGGCAAAGCCGGTCTTCATGTGGACCTACACCTTGCCCTCCGATCGCAGCATCGAGATCCTCAACGAAGCCGGCTATCCGCTGTTCATCGGCGCGCCCGGCTGCGCCCGCGCCATGCGGGCGCTGGCCGACTACCGGCTTGCGCGCGAGCGCTTGCATCAACACGCCGAGATCGCACCCACGTCGGCGCGGGCCCGCGACGAAGTCCGTGCCATGTTGGCGCAAGCGGGTCCGGTGCTGACCGAGTGGCAGGCGCGCCCACTGCTCGCAGCCTATGGCATCGGCGCGCGCGACGGCAGCGCGTTGGCGCTTTCGGCGGACGAAGCCGAATCCGCGGCCAAGAACATCGGCCGACCGGTGGCGCTCAAGGTGCAGTCCTCCGACATCACGCACAAGACCGAGGCCGGCGCCGTCGCCTTGAACGTTGCGGGTCGCGCGGCGGCGCGTGCAGCCTATGAGCGCGTGCTGACGGCGGCCAAGAATCATTGCCCCGCCGCGCACATCGACGGCGTGCTCGTGCAGCCCATGGCGCCGCCAGGGCGCGAGGTCATTCTCGGCGTCAATCGCGATGCGCGCTGGGGACCGCTCCTGATGGTCGGCCTCGGCGGCACACTGGTCGAGGCCTTGGGCGACGTGGCGCTCGCGCCCGTCCCTCTCGACCGCGAGACCGCGCTCCGACTGCTTTCCCGCCTCGCGGGCGCGCGCCTATGGGGCGCCTATCGCGGTCTGTCGCCCGCCGATATTGGCGCACTGGCCGACCTGATGGCGAAGCTGTCGCAATTTGCCGCCGATCATGGCGACGAAATCGGCGAGATCGATCTCAATCCGGTGATCGTGCATGGCGAAGGGGAAGGCGTTTCGGTCGTCGATGCACTGATCGTCAAACGCCAGGCGGACGAAACGGAATCGCGCGCCGCCGCCGAATAGCAGCGAGGACCCACCATCATGAGCGATATCGCCATCGAAAAGAACGGCCACGTGGCCCTGGTCGAAATCCGGCGGCCGCCCAACAATTTCTTCGACATCGCCTTGATCAAGGACATCGCCGCCGCCTTCGAGGCGTTCGATCGAGACGGCGATATTCGCGCCGTCGTCCTCGCCGCGCAAGGCAAAGCCTTCTGCGCGGGCGCCAATTTCGGCGACGGCGCGACGCTCGACAAGGACGGCCAACGGCCCGACGATCTCGCCCGCGCGCAGGCCGTGCAGCATCTCTACCTCGAAGGCAACCGGCTGTTTCGCACCAAGAAGCCCATCGTCGCGGCGGTGCACGGCGCCGCGGTCGGCGGCGGGCTCGGCCTTGCGATGGTGGCGGATTTCCGCGTCACCTGCCGCGAGGCACGCTTCTGCGCCAACTTCACCCGGCTCGGCTTTCACCCCGGTTTCGGGCTGACTACCACCTTGCCCGCCGTGATCGGCCCGACCAAGGCCGCGCTCATGTTCTATACAAGCCGCCGCGTTCCCGGCGACGAGGCTTTCGCCATGGGTCTTGCCGATGTGCTGGTCCCGCAAGATCAAGTGCGCAGCGCCGCGCTCGCACTGGCCGCCGAGATCGCGGAAAATGCGCCGCTCGGGCTCATCGCCACGCGCGTGACCATGCGCGGCGACCTCGCCGATCGCGTCCGCAAGGCAACCGAGCACGAGCTCGCCGAACAGACCCAACTGCGCAAGACCGACGACTTCAAGGAAGGCGTGAAGGCGACGGCGGAACGGCGCCTCCCGAATTTCACCGGACGCTAAGTTACAGTTTTGAAAAATGGGAGCAGCATGAACCTTCAGGACAGGACGGCGCTGGTGACCGGCGCGGGATCCGGTATCGGCCGC
>JAKANG010000437.1 GCA_021812505.1 Pseudomonadota bacterium | reverse complement strand
GCGGCGGCGCGAGCGCGCGAAATTGCGGCGCGGCTCGACGCGCTGGCCGACGAGATCGAGCGCGGCTGGGAAGGGCGCGTGGAAAACGGAGGCTTCGTCCTGACCCGCACCCTGCGCGGGGTGAAACAGGCCGTGACGCTCGACGCCGGTCTGCTGGCCTCGGCGGAAGCGCGCCGGCTCGACGAGCGCGGCGCCAGTCTGCATCAGGTTTATGGCGCGCCCGCGACGCTGGCGCGCAAAAGCGAGGAAAGCCGGATCATCGGACCGAGTTCGCTGCTCGACGCGGTCCTCGCCGCCGGCGGCAAGGGCGTCACCCAGCAGCGCTACAAAGGCCTGGGCGAGATGAATCCCGAACAGCTGTGGGAAACCACGCTCGACCGCAACGCCCGCTCGCTGTTGCAGGTCAAGATCAAGGAAGGCGACGAGGCGGAAGACCTTTTTGTGAAGCTGATGGGCGACGTGGTCGAGCCACGCCGCGAATTCATCCAGGACAACGCGCTGAACGTGGCGAATCTGGACGTTTGAGGGGGAATTGATCCCCGGCGCCCATTACTCCACTCTACGGCCCACTATTCCTCTTGAAGCCATTTGAGGCTGTTGCTCCTCTCCCCCGAGGCGAGAAGTGTTCGCCCGGCGATCATGTTCCGGACCTTCCCATAAAAAAACCCCGCTCACGCGGGGTTTTTCCATAAAGCTTTTGCGCTTAGTCGTTGCGCTGGCCGGTGAGCTGCACCAGCGACATGAAGATGTTGATGAAGTCGAGATAGAGCATCAGCGCGCCATTGACCGACTTCTTGGTGGCGACCTCGTAGCCGTCCGACTCGTAATACATCGACTTGATCGCCTGGGTGTCATACGCGGTCAGGCCCGAGAAGATCAGCACCGACAGGATCGACAGGCCGAACTGGAAGGCCGAACTCTGCACGAACAGATTCACCAGGCTCGCGATGATCAGGCCGAACAGGCCCATAATCATGAACGAGCCCATCGCCGACAGGCTGCGCTTGGTCGTGTAGCCATAGAGGCTCAACGCGCCAAAAGCCGCCGCCGTGATGAAAAAGGCCCGCGCCACCGACGCCCCGGTATAGATAAGCAGGATCGACGAGATCGACACGCCCATCACCGCCGCATAGGCGTAGAACAGGTTGCGCGCTGAAGCAGCCGCCATGCTGTTGATCTTGAAGGAGAAGAACAGGACGAAGGCGAGCGGCGCGAACATCACCACCCAGCGCAGCGGGCTCATGTAAAGCGCGGCGCCGAGATCGGTCAGATAAAGGTGCGAGCCGATGTGATATTGCGTCGGCACGGCGGAAACCGCCAGGTTGAAGGCGCCGAGCGCGAACAGGCCGGTCAGCGCCAGGCCGATCGACATGTGGTTGTACACGCCGAGCATGAACGCCCGCAGACCTTGATCTACATCGGCGCCCGTCCGGGCATAGCCCCGACTCCAGGGAGCGGCGTTGCGGTCAAAGTTGGACATGGATTCCTCACGACAGGCCACGAAATCTCGCCCCGGACGATCCGCAGGCGGCGCGGCCAATCGAATATGAAGGCGAAGGGGCGAAAAGACAAGGCGGCGCCCTTACAGGCGACTAAGCTTCACATTACATTTTGGTCATTCTTCGCGCAGCCGCCGCGCCGGCTTTTCGCTCAAGGTTCGCCAGGTTCCGACCAGCCCGATCAAAAGGGCGAAGCCAATCGCGCCGAGCGCCACGACAAAAGCCTGCTCCGGGAAGAACCGGACGCCGAGGTCGAGCAGTTCTCGCGCCACGAGCGCCGCGACCAGCGAGCCGGCCGCCACGCTGAAAGCCGCCGTCGCCGCGCCGAGCAGAGCGAATTCCAGCGCCAGGGCGCCAAGCAGACGCCCGCGCGTCGCGCCCAGAACCTTCAGCACCACGGCCTCGTAAATTCGCGCCCGCCGCCCCGCCGCCAGCGCCCCCGCCAGAACCAGCGCCGAAACCACGAAGGCGAGCGAGGCCGCCGACTGGATCGCGACCGACAATTTTTCCAGCAGTCCGTCGACCGTCGCCAAAGTCTCGCGCAGCGACACGCTGGCGACGGAGGGGAAGTTTTTCGCGGCCTCGGCGAGCAGCGCCGCTTCCCGTGCGGGCGTCGGGCGCTCGGGCAGGCCAAGGGTCATCAGGCGGGCGAATGGCGCGCCCACGAAGGAATTGGGCGAAAAAACCATCACGAAATTGATGTTGAAACTTCGCCAGTTCACCTTGCGCAGGCTGGCGATGCGCGCGGTCAAAGTCCGGCCGAGCACATTGACCGTGACCGTATCGCCGATCTTGACGCCGAGGCCCTGCGCGACGCCGCTTTCCATCGAGACCAGCGGGGGGCCGGAATAATTCTTGGGCCACCATTCGCCCGCGACAAGTTTGGAGCCGTCGGGCACACGATCCGAAAAGGTTATGCCGCGGTCGCCTTCCAGCGCCCAGCGCGCCTTGTCGCCGGCCTCGACCCTTTCGGCGGGAACCCCGTTCACCCTGACGATGCGCCCGCGCAGCATGGGCGCGACCGCCACAACGCCGTCGGGCGCCTGTTTGCGCAGAAAGGCCTCGAAAGCCGGAGCCTGCGCCGCCTGGATGTCGAAGAAGAAAAAGCTCGGCGCCTCCTTGGGGAGAGAACCGCCGATTTCGGCGCGCAGGTTGCGCTCGACCCCGATCAGCGCGGTCAGCAGGGTCACGCCGAGACCGAGCGAAATCAGGAAGGACGGCGTCAGCGCGCCCGGCCGGTGGAGGCTGGCCATG
>JAKANG010000436.1 GCA_021812505.1 Pseudomonadota bacterium | reverse complement strand
GCCCTTGCGGGTCGAGGCGACGAATATCTCCGCCGTATAAGCGCTCTGCTTCTGGCCGCCGCCGAAAAGCGCGCCAAGATTGAAGCCATCCCCGGCGACAGCCGGAGCGCTCGTCAGGCCGGGAGCCAATGTCAGCATCAGGCCGGCGAAAGCCGCCTTCGAAAATTTCCACGCCATGCGCACTTGTCATTCCCTCGTCGTCAGCCGCCTCAAGCGTCGCTGCGCCGCAACAAAGCCCCACGACCTTAACGAAAAATGAATCGCGCAGAGCCTATTCGCCGGATTTCTCGCCCAGAAAGGCGGCGAGAATGGGACCTTCTCCAGTTATTCCGAGCGTCATGCGGAAAACGCATGGCTTGGCCTGGAGCGAGAACGCGAGATTGAGCAGGATGAAGGGATAGACGTCGAAAGTGGTCCAGCCTGAGAGATTGATCCCCATCCAGACCAGAACGATCGCCGTCTGGGCGATGAGAAAGGTCGGCGTGCCGAAAAAGCGCGCGAAGGCCTCGGCCTTGAGCGCGAACCAGTCGTCGCCGAAGACCGAATTGAGATGGGCGTGGGGGACCAGAAAGCGCCAGTGGCGTCGCGCGGCCAGTTTTTACGAATCGTTCACGACAGACTCCTTTTCATGATCGCCTTGCCGACGCCGCCGGCCTTGCGCCCTTCGACAAATGGCAGATGGCGCCGCAGCGCGCAAAATGGCAAAAGGGTCCGAACTATTCAGGAGACCAAGCATGGCAGCGTCCGAGCAAGCCGCGCCCTTTGTTGACGCCTTCCCCCCCGCCGCCGAGGAGCAATGGCGCCAGAAGGTCGAGACCGCCCTGAAAGGCGCGCCGCTGCAAAAGCTCGTCAGCAAGACCTATGACGGTTTTGATATCCATCCGCTTTACGCCCGCGCCTCGGGCAAACCGCGCGCCTTCCGCGGCGCCGGCGACTGGTCGGTCGTCGCCCGCGTCGATCATCCCGACGCCGCCGCCGCCAATGAACTCGCCCTGGCGGACCTCGAAAATGGCGCCGACGGCCTGCATCTCGTCTTCGCCGGTTCGGTCGGCGCCTATGGCTTCGGCCTCAGCGGCGCCGACGCCCTCGCCCCCTCCCTCAAGGACATTCACCTCGACGCCGGCCTGCGCGTCCTGCTTGACCCCCCGGCGAATCCGGAAGCGGTGATCGCGGCTTTGCTCGATCTTGTCGCCACGCGCGGCTACGATCCGAACAAGCTGGACATTTCCTTCGGCCTCGACCCGATCGGCGCCGCCGCCCTGAGCGGCGCGGCGCTCGACTGGGCGAAAGAAGGGCCGAAGCTCGCCGAACAGGCCAAGAAGCTCGCCGCGCGCGGCTTCGGCCATGGCCTGATTGGCGCCGACGGCCGCATGGTTCACGCCGCCGGCGGCTCTCCGGCGCAGGAGCTGGCCTTCACGCTGGCCTCGGGCCTCGCCGCCCTGCGGGCGCTGGAGGCGGCGGGCGTCAGCCTCGACGACGCCCGCAAGATGATCGACTTCCGCCTTGCGGCCGACGCCGACGAATTCCTGACCATCGCCAAGTTCCGCGCTCTGCGCCGGCTGTGGGCGGGGATCGAGCGCGCCTGCGGCCTCGAAGCCCGGACGATCCGCATCCATGGCGAAACCGCATGGCGGATGATGACGCGCCGCGACCCGTGGGTGAACCTGCTGCGCGCCACCGTCGCCGTGTTCTCCGCCGGCCTCGGCGGCGCCGATTCGATCTCGGTCCTGCCCTTCACCCAGGCGCTCGGCCTGCCGGACGCCTTCGCCCGCCGCCTCGCCCGCAACACCCAACTCGTCCTGCTCCTGGAATCCAATCTCGGCAAGGTCGCCGACCCGGCCGCCGGCGCCGGCGGGCTGGAGGCGCTGACCGACGCGCTGGTCGAGCGCGGCTATGCTTTGTTCCAAGAGATCGAAAAGGCCGGCGGCCTCGCCAGCGCGCTCGAAGGCGGCGCCTTCCAGGCGGAAATCGCCAAAACCGCCGCCGAGCGGGCGAAGAACGTCGCCCGGCGCAAGGATCCGCTGACCGGCGCCAGCGAATTCCCCAACATCCATGAAAAGCCGGTGACGGTGCTGATCCCTGCTCCGGCGCCGCCCGCCGCCAGCCCGAACGCGCTCGCCCCGCATCGCGTCGCCGAAGCCTTCGAGGCCTTGCGCGACCAGGCCGAAACCAGCGCGGCGCGGCCGAAAATCTTCCTCGCCAATCTTGGGCCGGTCGCGGCCTTCACGGCGCGGGCCACTTTTGCCAAAAACTTCTTCGAGGCCGGCGGGGTCGAGGCGCTCGGCAACGACGGCTTCGCCGACCCAGCCGCGCTCGCCGCGGCTTTCAAGGCCAGCGGCGCGAAACTCGCCGTGCTGTGCTCGTCCGATAAGGTCTATGCCGAGCAAGGCGTTGACGCGGCGAAGGCACTTACATCCGCCGGCGCCCTTCTCTATATCGCAGGCCGTCCCGGCGACCTGGAGGCGCAATGGCGCGCCGCCGGCGTCCGGGATTTCGTCCATGTCGGAAGCGACGTGCTGGGCCAATTGCGCGGGGCTCTTCAAGCAATGTGACTTTTTTGCGGCGCCCGTGAATTTTCGCTCGGGCGCCGTTATTAAGCCCTTTGCAATTCCAGCAAAGCGTGCGAGCCAAGCCTCGATTGAGTCAGGTCCAAGGCGCGTGCGACGTCCGATCCGCGAGACGGCGCGAGTCTTGGTTTTGCAATCCCGGGGAGCCAGGTCCGTGCGCGCGAAATTTCTTGCCGCCAGTTTCTTCTT
>JAKANG010000435.1 GCA_021812505.1 Pseudomonadota bacterium | reverse complement strand
CGCGGTGACATGGGGGTCGAGCTGGCGCAGCGAGCCCGCCGCCGCATTGCGCGGATTGGCGAAGAGCGGCTTGCCCGCCGCCGCCTGCCTTCCGTTGAGCGCGGCAAAATCCCTGTGGCCCATGTAGACCTCGCCGCGCACGTCAATGACGTCCGGCGCCGCGCCGGCGAGCCTTTCGGGAACGTCGGCAATCGTGCGGACATTGGCGGTCACGTCCTCGCCGACCAGCCCGTCGCCCCGCGTGGCGGCGCTGACAAGAACGCCCTTTTCATAACGCAGCGAGCAGGACAGGCCGTCAATCTTGGGCTCGGCGGTGAACGCCACTTCCGCGTCCGGATCCAGCCCAAGGAAGCGCTTCACCCGCGCGACAAAATCCTCCAGCTCCTCGTCGGAGAAAATATTGCCGAGCGACAGCATCGGGACGGCATGGGCGATCTTGGCGAACTTCTCCGCCGGCGCCGCGCCCACCTTCCGGCTCAGGGAATTCTCGTCGACCAGCGCGGGAAAGAGCGCTTCGAGCGCCTCATAGCGCCGGCGCATGGCGTCATAGTCGGCGTCGGAAATGACCGGCGCGTCGTTTTGGTAATAGGCGCGGTCGTGCGCCGCGATTTCGTCGCCGAGTTGTTCGTGTTCCGCGCGGGCGCGGGCCAGTTCGTCGCGTTTCGTCATGTCACCGCGCATTTTCGATGAGCCGCGCGGCGGCGGCGCGGGCTTCCTCGGTGATGGTCGCGCCGGCGAGCATGCGCGCGATTTCCTCGCGGCGATGCGCGTCGGCGAGCGGCGCGACGCGCGTGGCGGCGCGGGCGCCCTTGTCGGCAAGGTCCTTGGAGATCCGCATATGGGTCGTCGCCCGCGCGGCGACCTGCGGCGCATGGGTGACCGAGAGCACCTGCACCTTCGCGCCGAGCCGCGCCAGCCTTTGCCCGATGGCGTCGGCGGCGGCGCCGCCCGCGCCCGAATCGATCTCGTCGAAAACCAGAGTCGGCGCCGAGCCGCGATCGGCGAGAACCACCTTGAGCGCCAGCATGAAGCGCGACAGTTCGCCGCCCGAGGCGACCTTCATCAGCGGCCCCGGCCGCGAGCCCGGATTGGTCTGCACCCAGAACTCGACCCGTTCCGCTCCCTGCGGCCCCGCCTGCGCCTCGTCGGTGAGAATTTGCGTCGAAAAGGCCGCGCGCTCCAGCTTCAGCGGCGGCAATTCGGCGGTCACGGCGGCATCGAGCGCCTTGGACGCCTTGACGCGGGCCGCGGTCAAGGCGGCCGCGCATTGGCGATAATGCGCCTGGGCCTCGTCGCGGGCCTTGGCGAGCGCCACGAGCCGCGCCTCGCCGGCGTCGAGCGCGGCGAGATCGGCGGCGAATCTCTCCGCGAGCGCGGGAAGCTGATCGGCGGGCGACGCATATTTGCGCGAGGCGGCGCGCAGGGCGAACAGCCGTTCCTCCACCTGCTCCAGCGCGCGCGGGTCGAATTCGGCGTCGCGCAAAGCCTGGTCGAGCGTCTGCTGGGCGAGATCGAGCGCGGTCAGCGCCGCGTCGAGCGCCTTCAGCGCCGGGTCGATCAGATGCGGCGCCTGCGGCTGGCGCCGCTCCAATCGGCGTAGCGCGGCGGAGAGCGTGGACAGGGGCGAGCCGTCGCCGGAAACGCTCTCCTGGGCGTCGCGCAAATCGCCGGTGACTTTTTCCGCCTGCTGCATGGCCGTGCGCTCGGCCGCGAGCGCTTCCTCCTCGCCGGGGCGCGGCGCGAGCTTCGCCAGTTCCGCATGGGCGTGGCTGAGATAATCTGCTTCCTTGCGCGCGGCCTCGACCGCCGCCGTCTCGTCGCGCAGCGCCTTTTCGGCGCCGCGCAGGGCGGCATGCGCGGCGCAGGTCGCCGCGACGAGTTCGCCATTACCGGCGAAGGCGTCGAGCAGGGAGCGATGAACCTCCGGATCGACCAGGGCGCGGTCGTCATGCTGGCCGTGGATCTCGACCAGAGCGTCGCCGATCGAGCGCAGCGCCTGGATGCTCACCGGCTGGTCGTTGACGAAGGCGCGGCTGCGGCCGTCAGCCATCTGCACCCGGCGCAGGATGAGGTCGCCCTCGACGTCGAGGCCCTGTTCGGCGGCGGCGAGGCGCGCGGGATGGCCGACCGGCGGATCGAACACGGCGACCACCTGTCCCTGGGCTTGGCCGGAGCGCACCAGCGACCCGTCGCCGCGCCCGCCGAGCGCGAGGGAAAAGGCGTCGAGAAGGATAGATTTGCCGGCGCCGGTCTCGCCGGTGAGAACGGTCAGGCCGGAGCCGAATTCCAGCTCCAGCCGATCAATCAGGACGATGTCGCGAATCGCGAGCTGAACCAGCATCTCCCCTGCCTTGTCAGCGCCCGGACTTGGGCGGGAACGCCGCCCTTACGCGAACGAATCGCGGCAGGAAGCTCCCGAGGGTGTGGCGCCCCTCAGCAGGAATAAAGCGAAAAGCGGCTCAGCTCAATCCGACCTTTCGGAACGTCTTGGAAATCCACGAATCTTCGTGTTCGTGAGGCGCCAGACCATCCGCCTGCAGGCGATCGAAGGCGTCCTTGTACCATTGCGAATTCGGGTAATTCGAGCCAAGGATCGCCGCCGCGGTTTCCGCCTCCGCCGTCACGCCGAGCGCGAGATAGGCCTCAGTCAGGCGCTCCAGCGCCTCTTCTGTCTCGCGGGTGTTCTGGTATTTGAACAGGACCTCGCGGAAACGGTTGATCGCCGCAGTGTAATTCTTGCGCTTGAGATAATAGCG
>JAKANG010000434.1 GCA_021812505.1 Pseudomonadota bacterium | reverse complement strand
ATCGAGAAGCTCCAGCACGACATCCCGGCCGACAAATTCAAGGGCTACATCCTCGATCTGCGCAACAATCCCGGCGGCCTGCTCGACCAGTCGGTCGCGGTGGTCAACGCCTTCATCGATCATGGCGAGATCGTTTCGACCCGAGGCCGCAACGCCGACGAGACCCAGCGCTACAACGCGCGGCCCAATATGGATATCTCGCAGGGCAAGCCGCTGGTGGTGCTGATCAACGGCGGTTCGGCCTCGGCCTCGGAAATCGTTTCCGGCGCCTTGCAGGACCACAAGCGGGCGATCCTTATCGGCTCGCGCTCCTTCGGCAAGGGTTCGGTGCAGACCATCATTCCGCTCGGCCAGGACAACGGAGCCCTGCGGCTGACCACGGCGCGCTATTACACGCCGTCGGGCCGTTCGATCCAGGCCAAGGGCATCGAGCCCGACGTCACCATCCTCGAGGACACGCCGCCGGATCTCAAGGGCAAGGATGACACCAAGGGCGAGGCCTCGCTCCAGGGCCACCTCAAGAACGGCCCCGACGAGGAGCACGGGTCGCAGGCCTATGTCCCGGCTGACGAGTCCAAGGACAAGGCTTTGCACGCCGCCTATGACTTGCTGCGCGGCGTGAAAACTCTGGCCATGCTCAAGCAGGAGGCCGCCGCCGCCGAAGCCGCCGGAAAGGCCGCGCAGAAGACTGCGGAAGCCGCCAAGAAGAATTCCGACAAGACCGCGGCCAAGTCCGACGACGCGGCCGGCAAGGGTTCGGCCGACGCGTCAGCGGCCAAGGCGCCCGCGCCTCCGGCGGGTCCGAACAGGGAACCGGTCCTCAAGCCGGCGCCTTCCGACGACAAATCGAAATGATCCCGGTCCGAGTGACCGGTCCTCTCGACGGGCCCAGTCTGCTTCACTAACCTGAGCAGGCTGGGCCCGCCTGATTCGGCCCCTTCGCGACACGGACATGCTCGACGATCTCGATCGCCCGCTGGGACAGGACCTCAGACAGCCACCCGATCCGGGACCGGGCGGCTGGCGGCTTGGGGCGCTCGCGCTGGGGCTGTTCGGCGCGGTCATCGGCGGCCTTTTCCTCTTTTCGGTTAAGGATCGAGGCGGCGGCGAGCCCGAGGCGGTCGCCGTCATTCAGCCGGCGCCGCCCGCGCCGCCGCCTGCGCCGACCCCGGCGGATCACAAGGACGCCGCCGCGCAGGAGGGAATCGAAAACGGGGTCCGGGTGGTGCGCGGCGACTCCGGCGTGGCGCAGGGATTCGTCATTCATGTGCCCGACGCCGGAGGCGCGATGGCGCTGACGCCGGCGCCAGACCAGCGCCTGATCGAAAAAAGCCGATTCGGCTTCCTGCCGCGTCGTGGCCAGGACGGTGCCGCTCCGGCGCAGGTTTACGCCCGGCCGCTGGCGCTCCAGCCCGCCTTCAAGCCGGGCGCGCCGAGGGTCGCCATTCTGGTCGCCGGAATGGGTCTGGACAGCGCGGCGACCGACGAGGCGATCCGGCGTCTGCCGCCCGAGGTAAGCCTGGCTTTTGCGCCTTATGGGGCCGAGGCGGGGCGCCAGGCTGCGGAAGCGCGCGCCGCAGGCCATGAAATCCTGTTGCAGACGCCGATGGAGCCGTTAAATCCCGCGGATTCGCCAGGTCCTCATGTTCTGCGCGTTGGCGACGCCGCCGCGGCGCTCAACGATCTGCATTGGCAGATGAGCCGCTTCTCCGGCTATATCGGCGTGGTGAATTTTCTTGGCGGGCGCTTCACCGCCGACGAGGCGGCGACGCAGGCGCTGATGAAGGAACTGGCCTCCCGCGGCCTCGATTATGTCGATGACGGCTCCTCGCCGCAAAGCCTCGCCGGCGAGGCAGCGCTCGCCCATGGCGTCGGTTTCGCCAAGGCCGATCTGCGCCTCGACGCCGCGCGCGGCGAGGCGGCGATCGGGACTGCGTTGCAGCGGTTGGAAAGCCTGGCGCGCCAGAACGGCGTCGCCATCGGCTATGCCGCCGGATTGCCTGAGGCGAGCGAACGGATCGCGCGCTTCGCCGCCGATCTCAAGCGGGATGGCGTCGTTCTCATTCCGGTTTCGGCGGCGATTCGCGGCGAGAGTTTGGCCCGCAACGGAAAGAGGTGACCTCGTGATCGAAGCTTTGGCCTATCGTCCCTGTGTCGGGATAATGCTTCTCAATGCGCAAGGTCTGGTTTTCGTCGGACGGCGCAAATCCAAACGCTTGCCGGATCTGATCCAGGCCGACCATGAATGGCAGATGCCGCAAGGCGGCATAGACGATGGCGAGACTGCCTACCGGGCGGCGCTGAGGGAATTGCGCGAGGAGACCGGCGTGCGCAGCGTGAATTTCCTGGCCGAGGCGCCGGACTGGCTCAGCTATGATCTGCCGGGCGACATCACCAAGAAAACCTGGCGGGGACGGTTTCGCGGCCAGACGCAGAAATGGTTCGCTCTGCGTTTTACTGGCGAGGAGTCCGAAATCGACATCGATGCGCCCGATGGCCATAAGCCGGAGTTCGACGCCTGGCGCTGGGAGCGGATGGAGCGCCTGCCGGACTTGATCGTTCCGTTCAAGCGACGGGTCTATGAGGAAGTCTGCGCGCGTTTCGCTTCCTTTGCCGCGCCCGTTTAGCGCGCGTTCGCAGGGCGCGGAGCCAAACGCACTCTGTTATTTCATTGTTTTGGCGAATATTCTTGTCCGAAAAGCGCGACAACCTTTCGCGAATGCTCGCTAGCCCCGAACGCGGCCAATGCCTTCTCGC
>JAKANG010000433.1 GCA_021812505.1 Pseudomonadota bacterium | reverse complement strand
GTCCTATTTATCCGCGCGGGACATTGCCAGATTAGCACCTGCCACACAAGACGTCATGGGCGGCTAGGGCGCGCGGAAGGCAAAAGTTTTTTCACTTTCCGGCGATCGGCGCCGCAATTTCAGCCCGTCTGGATGATTTGACGGCAATCGACTGAAATTCGCGCCGAATGCGGACCCCCGTCGGTTCCCGGCATGTCGGCTTTATGGCATAGACCATTAGCGGGGATTCGGAGGAAGAGGGATGGCGCGCGAGTCGCTGAAGGGCGGTTTGGTCAGATCTGTGGTTGCGCTCACGGCGGCCTGGCTGTGGTGCGGCGCGCCGGCGCAGGCGCAATTCTTTCCCTTCTTCGGCCAGCCTCAGCGTTCGCCGCAGCCGGAGCCGCAAGCCCTGAGCTATGGCCAGATTCGAGCGGTCCTCGCCCGGGAGGGCGCGCGCCTTGTCGGGAAGCCGCGCCTGCGCGGCGCCAATATCATCGCGACCGGCAAGGACAGCGAGGGCGATCGCAAGCGCTTCACATTGGATGCGATCAGCGGCGAAGTTCTGGATGTGGCCGTCATCGCCCGCCACGAGGACAAGCCGCCGGCCTCGGACCTTGCCCCCCCTGGGGCGGTCCTGCCGCCGCCGAACCACGGGTCGCGAGGCCCTGCCGACTCCCAGGATTCGACGGCTCCGGCGGAAGGCAAGGCCGTTCCGGTTTCGCCTTCGGCGTCAAGCGCCGACTCGCCGGCGGCGACGCGCCACGCCGATCCGGCGGATAAAGCCTTGAGCCCGATCCGCCCGCTACGCGCGCCCGGCGCGCCCAAGGTCGAACCGCTGCCGAAATAGCCGGCGCGCGAATGAAAACGGGCGCCCGCTCAGGCGCCCGCAGGGTTCATGGCGATCGCGAGGGCGATCACGCCGCCTTGTTGGCTCCGACCTGGGGCTGGGCCGCGCCGAGTCCTTGGCCGATTGGAATGGTGCGCGGGCGCTGGGCTTCCGGGATCTCGCGGGCGAGATCGACGTGAAGCAGGCCGTTTTCGAGGCGCGCGCCCGTGGCGAAGACGTGATCAGCGAGCTGGAAGCGGCGTTCGAAGGCGCGCGCGGCGATGCCCTGATAAAGCATCTCGCTGGTTTCGCCTTCCTTGCGCGCCGCTTTTTCGCCCTTGATGGTCAAGGCGTTCTGGCGCGTTTCGATCGCCAATTCATGCTCGCCGAAACCGGCGACCGCGAGCGTCAGCCGATAGGCGTTTTCGCCGGTGCGCTCGATGTTATAAGGCGGGTAGGACGCGGCCGCCGTCTCGGGAGCGCCGGCCTGATCGAGCAGCGAAAACAGCCGATCGAATCCGATGGTGGAGCGATAGAGGGGGGACAGATCAAATTGACGCATGGCATATCCTCCATTGAGCGACATGCGACGGAGGCGAACGGCCTCCGCCGGAGCGCGTCCGTATTCGGCCCGCGCTGACATCGAGATGGAGGGCGGCCATGCTTTTTCAAGGGCCATGGAGCCCGTTTTGTCGGTAAGGAATTTGTGCGACGCTGCGGCGCCGCCGCCAGGAAGGGACTTATGGAGCTGATCGACACGTCCGCCAATCGCTGCCCGGCCGGCGCCAATATCGTCGGATTGCGCACGAGCGACGGCGCGGAGTTGCGCGCTGCGTGGTGGCGTCCCGAGGGCGTTCCGCGCGGCACGGTGGCGCTGGTTCAAGGACGGGCGGAATTCATCGAGAAATATTTCGAAGTCATCGGCGAGTTGCTGTCCCGCGGCTTCGTCGTCGCGACCTTCGACTGGCGCGGCCAAGGCCTCTCCCGTCGTCTCGTCCGCAATCGCGCCAAGGGCCATCTCCGCCATTCGGTCGATTACCGGCGCGATCTCGACGCTTTCATTCGCCAGCTTTTGGCGCCGGATTGCCCGAAGCCCTGGTTTGCCCTCGCCCATTCCATGGGCGCGGCGGCGGTCCTCGACCATTCCGCTGCGCTCAATGGCCCTGAGCCCTTTGCCCGGATCGTCGCCACCGCGCCCATGATCGACCTTTACGGCTTTCCTGGTTCGCATACCGCGCGCCGTCTCGCCGCGTTCTTCCATGCGCTGGGGCTTTCCCGGATGTTCATTCCGGGCGGCGGCGCCAAAACCCTGTTCCAGAAGCCTTTCGCCCGTAATGTCCTGACCGGCGACCAGCGTCGCTTCGTCCGCGCCGCCCAGCTTCTCGGCGCGTCGCCCGCTCTGGGGATCGGCGACCCGACCATCGGCTGGGCCTATTCCGCCTATCATCTGATGGACCGGCTGAAGTCCGACGGCTGCGCGGAGCGAATCCGCACGCCGGCGCTGCTATTGGCGGCGGCGGACGAGCGGCTGGTCTCGACCCCGGCGATCGAGGCTTTCGCCCGCCGCCTGAAAACAGGATCCTGTCTCGTCCTGTCGGATTCGCGCCATGAAATCATGATGGAGCGCGCCGGGATCCGCTCGGAATTCTGGGCGGCCTTCGACGCCTTCGTGCCGGGCGAGCCTTTCCTTCATCGGGCGGCGGAGGAAGCCGCGGACCGACCGGGAAGTTGACCCGTCGGCGGAAGATTTTCAGGCGTTGAGCGCCTCGAGCGCCTGTTCATGGACGCGCTTGTCGCCCGCCGCGACGATCGCGCCGCCCTTCGACGGATCGCCGCCATCCCAAGTCGTCACCACCCCGCCCGCGCCGCGCGCGATGGGGATGAGGGCGACGATGTCGTATAGGTTCAAGCCCGCCTCGACCACGAATTGGACGTGGCCAGCCTCCAGCATG
>JAKANG010000432.1 GCA_021812505.1 Pseudomonadota bacterium | reverse complement strand
TCCTTAAGATAGAGCGTGCGCAGGTCGAGGGCGACCACTGGTCCGGCAATCGCCCCAGAAGCACCGTATCTTCCCGCTGGTTTCAAGCATTCGAGCAGATCCGGAAACCCCGGTCCGCCGACCACATCGACGAACGCGTCGACCGCATGATCAACGGCCTCGTGCGCCAGCTCGAAAATCAGGGCGAGGCGGAGATTCCTTCCGAAACCATCGGCGAACTGGTGATGCAGGGGCTGAAAACGCTCGACGAAGTCGCCTATGTGCGTTTTGCTTCGGTCTATCGGAACTTCCGCGAGGCCCGCGATTTCGGCACGCTGCTCGACGAATTCGCCGACGAGGGAGCGCGGCGCAAGGAGGAGGACGCCTGACATGGCTTTCCTGGCCGAAGACGCGCGCTTTTTCCGCGCGGCGCTGGCGCTTGGGCGGCGCCATCTCGGCGCGACTGCGCCCAATCCGGCTGTCGGCGCTCTGGTCGTGCGCGACGGCGTCGTGGTCGGGCGCGGCGCGACGGCGCGGGGCGGGCGGCCCCATGCCGAAACCCAGGCTCTCGCGCAAGCGGGCAGCCTCGCCGCCGGCGCGACGCTTTATGTGACGCTCGAACCTTGCTCCCACCACGGCAAGACGCCGCCATGCGCCGAAGCCGTGGCGGCGGCGGGGATCGCGCGGGTGGTCGGCGGGCCAGCCGATCCGGACGACCGTGTGGCGGGGGAAGGCTATTCCTTGCTGCGGGGGGCGGGGATCGCGGTCGAGGCCGACCTCCTGCCGGAAGAGGGCAGGCGGGCCCATCGCGGCCATATCCTGCGCGTCACCGAAGGCCGGCCGATGGTGACGCTGAAAATCGCCCAGACGGCGGACGGCTATGCGGCGGGCGGGCAGCACGATCCGCGCCTCGTCATCACCGGCCCGGCGGCCAATCTGCGCACCCACGTCCTGCGCGCCCTGCATGACGCGATCATGGTCGGGATCGGCACGGCGCTCGGCGACGATCCGCTGATGACTGTGCGCCTGCCGGGTTGCGACCGAAAACCCCTGCGCGTGGTGCTCGACGCCCGGCTCGACCTGCCCCTTCGCTCTCGGCTGGTGGTCGGGGCGCGGGATTTTCCCACGCTGGTTTTCTGTGGTTCAAACGCCGACCCGGCGCGGCGCGCGGCGCTGGAAGAACAGGGGGTCGAGGTCGCGGATTGCGCTCTGGCCGGCGGGCGGATCGATCTCCACGCCGCCTTGCAAGCGCTTGGCGCGCGAGGCGTCACTAGGGTTTTCTCGGAGGGCGGCCCGCGCGTCGGCGCCGAACTGATCGCGCGGGGTCTGGCCGACGAGATGATCCTGTTCACCGCGCCCAAGCCCTTCGGACGCGCGGGCGTCGAGGCCCTGCCGGCCTGGGCGCGCGACATATTGGCCGGCTCGGGCCTCTATCGCGTCGTGGAAGAGGGCTGGTTCGGGGCGGACCGCTACATTCATTATGAGAGGAAATAGATGTTCACCGGCCTGATCAGCGATGTCGGAATGCTTCTTTCGGTCACGCCGCGCGGCGACCTCAAGCGGCTGAAGATCGCCTCGCATTATCCGCATGACACTCTGGAGATGGGCGCTTCCGTCGCGCATAATGGGGTCTGCATGACGCTGGTCGGCTTCGGGCCGCGCGCGGAAAACGACGGTTTCGTCAGCTGGCACGAGGTGGACGCCGCCGCTGAAACCTTGGCCGTGACCACGGCGGGCGCCTGGGCGCCGGGCGAGCGGATCAATCTGGAGCGGGCGCTGCGCCTCGGCGACGAACTCGGCGGGCACATGGTGTCCGGCCATGTCGATGGCGTCGCGACTGTTTTGTCGCGGCGCGATTTCGACGGCATGGCCCATTTCGAGATCGAGGCCCCGGGAAATCTCGCGCGATTCATCGCCGAAAAGGGCTCGGTGGCGCTGAACGGAACCTCGCTGACGGTGAACAAGGTCGAGAGAAACGTCTTCACTATCCTGCTGATTCCGCACACGCTGGAAGCGACCAACTGGGGCGCCCGCAAGGCGGGCGACCGGATCAATATCGAAGTGGACACCATGGCGCGCTATGCGGCGCGGCTGGCCGAAGCGCGGGACGAGTGAGCAGGGAGCGAGCGAGGCGGAGTCCGCCTGCGATTTGCACGCGCTCCGCGCCAGGACACGCGTCGGATTTCCTCCCCTTCACGGGGATCGTCGTGAAACTGGAAATTTCCGCCGCGAGGCGGGGATTTGAGCCGCTGGAGAGGGTTGGATGCGGCCGGGGGCTGGAGCGGGATGAGGCGCGCGGAGCGGCGGCGGGGCTGGCGGAGATTCTTGGGCTTGTGGCGGCTCACCCGCACCACCGCCTTCAAGCTGGCGATCGCCTATTTCGTCATCGTCGGACTCGGCTTCACCCTGGTGATGGAGCGGGTCGGCGAGAACATCCGCGACCTGATCAACGAGCAGACGCGCCAGACCATCGACGCCGAAATTAAGGGCCTCGCCGATCAATATGAGGTCGGAGGCCTGACCCAGCTCGTCGCGGTGGTGGAGCGCCGCGCGCGCGCGCCGGGCGCTTC
Organism: Pseudomonadota bacterium; assembly: GCA_021812505.1. Next base: position 217 of record JAKANG010000432.1, on the reverse strand, counting down.
GATCTATCTGGTCGCCGCGCCCAACGGCGTCGTGGTCGCCGGCAATGTGCTGGAGCTGCCGGCGGGCGTACTCAACCAGAAGACGGCGGTCGAAATCGATTATGAGCGGCTTGGCGAGCCCAATGTCGAACGCCGCGCGCTCGCCCGGGTTTTTACGTTGCCGGGGAATTTCCATCTGCTGATCGGACACGATCTCGAAGACCGCGAAAGGCTGCGA
>JAKANG010000431.1 GCA_021812505.1 Pseudomonadota bacterium | reverse complement strand
AAGCCATCGATCCCGAGGCCATGCAGGCTGCCGCAACGGCGCGCCAGCGCGCGCAGATACCAGCCGTTGCCGCAGCCGAGATCGACCGCGAGGCCGCCGCGCTGATTGACCTCGGCGAAGAAGGGAACCGCCGGGCAGATCACGTCCTCGAAAAGCTTCGCGAAATTGGCTTCGAGCATCGGCCCGAACCACGGCAGCAGCGTCTTGCGTTCCGCGAGGACCTGTTCGCCGGGCCGTTCGCCGGCGCGCATCAGTTCCGCCGCGCGCTCGGCCATATGCATATTGAGCACGCCTTGCACGGCGGCGGGCATCAGGGTCCCGGGCGCGCTCGCGATCATGGCGGCGCCGGTTTCGGAAAGCCGGAAGGAGTCGCCGTCGGCTTCGAGCAGGTCGAAGGCGTAGGCCGCGTCGCACCAGCGCCGCACATAGGCCGCATCCATCCCTGCGGCGGCGGCAAGCGAAGCCGCATCGGCCTTGTCGAGGCTCTGAAGCGCTGTGAAAAGGCCGTTGACCACGCCGATATAGGCGGTCCCGAGCGTTTGGGCGGCGCGCGCCATGCCCCGAAACTGCTTCTTCAGCACGTCCCGCTTGGTCTCCGACATTCTCCCGTCTCCCGATTCTGGATCGCCTCAAGGGTCTACACGCTTCCCGGCCGTCATGAAAGCGCCGCCAGTGCGCGGCTCTTCCGGCCATTCGCCGCCGCGCGGCGGCGCCCACGCCAACTCTTGGGCGATCTGCCTATATTTTCGGCAGTCGTTGTGATGGCGAGCTTCAACCAGGCCAATTTCCGGAGGAATCCGCGTCTCGCGCCGATTGGCATGGTCCTTGTTTATCGAAGGGCGGCGGACACCTCTCCGCCGGCGTATTCCAAAGCGACTGCGTCCTCCGACTACGGAAACTGGGGAACATCGGATGAAAATCGTGATGGCTGTAATCAAGCCGTTCAAGCTGGACGAGGTGCGCGACGCGTTGAACGCGATTGGCGTGCATGGCCTGACTGTGACGGAAGTGAAGGGCTATGGCCGCCAGAAGGGCCATACGGAGATTTATCGCGGCGCGGAATACGCCGTGAGCTTTCTGCCGAAGCTGAAGATCGAGGTGGCTGTCGCCGCCGAATTTGTCGACAAGACGGTCGCGGCCATTTCTTCCGCCGCGCGCACCGGCCAGATCGGCGACGGCAAGATCTTCGTGCAACCGCTCGAGCAAACGATCCGCATCCGCACCGGCGAACGCGACGCCGACGCGCTCTGAAATTCCCTCTCGATCAGGAGTATCTTATGCTTTCCAATCCCTCCCGCCGATCCGGGCTCAAGACGCTCGGCCTCGCGCTGGCCGTGCTCGGCTTAAGCGCCGGCGCCGCTTTCGCGGACACCGCGGCGCCCGTCCCCAACAAGGGCGACACCGCCTGGATGCTGACCTCCAGCGCCCTGGTTCTGATGATGTCCATTCCGGGCCTCGCGCTGTTCTATGGCGGCCTTGTGCGCACCAAGAACATGCTGTCCGTACTCACCCAGGTCTTCGCCATCGTCTCGATGGTCGGCGTCGTCTGGGTCATCTATGGCTATTCGGAAGCCTTCACCCACGGCGACATCGCCAACGCCTTCTTCGGCGGCGGCTCGCGCCTGTTCCTGAGGGGCATGGACGCCAATTCGACGGCGGCGACCTTCTCGAATGGCGTGGTCATTCCGGAATACGCCTATATGGTCTTCCAGATGACCTTCGCCATGATCACTCCCGCGCTTATTGTCGGCGCCTTCGCCGAGCGCATAAAATTCTCGGCCATGATGCTGTTCATGCTGCTGTGGGTGACCTTCATCTACTTCCCGATCGCCCATATCGTCTGGTACTGGGCCGGCCCTGACGCCATCGGCGACGCCGCCAAGGCGCTTGCCGCGGCGACCACCGACGCGGCCAAGCAGGCGGCGCAAGCCAAGCTCGACGCGGTCAACGCCGACGCCGGCCTCGGCTTCCAGTGGGGCGCGCTCGACTTCGCCGGCGGCACCGTCGTGCATATCAACGCAGGTATTGCCGGCCTCGTCGGCGCGCTGATCATCGGCAAGCGCATCGGCTACGGAAAGGAAAACTTCGCTCCGCATTCGCTGACCATGACCATGATCGGCGCCTCGCTGCTGTGGGTCGGCTGGTTCGGCTTCAACGCCGGCTCCAACCTCGAATCCAATGGCGTGACGGCGCTGGCCTTCGTCAACACCATGGTCGCCACCGCCGCCGCGGCGATGTCCTGGCTGTTCACCGAATGGCTGTTCAAGGGCAAGCCCTCGCTGCTCGGCATGGTGTCGGGCGCGGTCGCCGGCCTCGTCGCCGTGACCCCGGCCTCCGGCTTTGCCGGCCCGATGGGCTCGGTCGTGCTCGGCCTGGTGGTTTCGCCGATCTGCTGGTTCTTCGTCTCGGTGGTGAAGAACAAGTTCAAATATGACGACGCGCTCGACGTGTTCGGCGTCCACTGCATCGGCGGCATCACCGGCGCGATCGCGACCGGCATCCTGGTGGCGCCCGCCTTGGGTGGCGTCGGCATCACCGACTACACCAACTTCGCCCACAACAACGCCTCGGAGAGCTATGACATGCTCGGCCAGGTCTGGATCCAGGCCAAGAACGTGGCCCTGACCATCGCCTGGTCGGGCATCGGCTCGGCGATCCTCTACAAGGTCGTCGATCTGGTCATCGGCCTGCGGCCGAGCCCGGACGAGGAGCGCGAGGGTCTCGACATCGCCGACCACGGCGAGCGCGCCTACAACTACTGAGCCA
>JAKANG010000430.1 GCA_021812505.1 Pseudomonadota bacterium | reverse complement strand
GAGATAGAGCAGGATGGCGCCGGACTCGAACACCCGGCGGGGCTTGCCGCCACCATGGTCGACCAGGGCGGGAATCTTGGAGTTCGGGTTGGCGGCGACGAAGCCGCTGCCGAACTGGTCGCCCTCGCCGATGCGGATCAGCCAGGCGTCGTATTCGGCGCCGGCATGGCCGCGGGCGAGCAGCTCCTCGAGCATGACGGTGACCTTCACCCCGTTCGGCGTCGCGAGCGAATAGAGCTGGAGCGGATGCCGGCCGACCGGCAGTTCCTTCTCATGGGTGGGGCCGGCGATCGGGCGGTTGATGCTGGCGAAACGTCCGCCGCTGGGCTGCTCCCACGTCCAGATTTTCGGGGGTGTGTAGGCGGTCTCGCTCGTCATGGTCTGTCTCCACGTTTCAAATTCTGGAATCGTCAGCCCGGCGGGGCTGCGCCGATTGTGCCGGATGGCACGCGCGACGGGAGATGGGGCCAGGAGGCGCGTTTTTCAGGCCCCTGGCGCGGGGTCGATCAGGCGGGCACGGGCACCGGGTGCGGCCGCGCGGCACTGCGCCGGATCGCAGTGGGCGGCGCGTCCTGCGCCGTGCGGAAGCCCGCCGCCTGCGCGGCGAGCTTCGCGGTTTCCTCCTTCAGCGACACGGTGGCGGCCGCGGTCTGCTCGACCATGGCGGCGTTCTGCTGCACGGCCTGGTTCATCTGCCCGGCGGCGGCATTCACCTCGGCAAGGCTGCGCGCCTGGCGGTTGGCGGAGCCGGAAATCTCGGTGATGAGCTGTTCGAGCGCGACCACGTTCTGCGCAATGGTCTCCAGCGCGGCGCCGGTCTCGCCGACCAGGCGAACCCCGTCGCCCACCTGTTTCGAGGACCGGGCGATGAGTTCCTTGATCGATTTCGCGGCCTCGGCCGAGCGGTGGGCGAGGGCGCGCACCTCGGAGGCGACGACGGCGAAGCCCCGCCCGGCATCGCCGGCGCGCGCGGCCTCGACCCCGGCATTGAGCGCGAGCAGGTTGGTCTGGAACGCGATCTCGTCGATCAGGCCGATGATCTGGTCGATCTCGCGCGAGGAGGTTTCGATCTGCCGCATCGCGGCGACGGCGTTGGCGACGATATTGTGCGACCTGTCGGCGGCGGCGTTGGCCGTCTGGGCCGCGGTGTTCGCGCGCGCGGCGTTCTCCGCCGTGCTCTGCACGCCGGAGGTGATCTCGTTGAGCGCGGCACTGGTCTGTTCGAGGCTGGCGGCCTGCTGCTCGGTGCGGCGGGCGAGATCCTCGGCGGCGCGGGCGATCTCGTCGACGCCGTTGTTGATCTCGCCGGTGCTCTTGCGGACGCCCGAGAGACTGTCCGACAGGCGGCTGAGGGCGCCGTTGAAATCGTCCGCCAGGCGATGATAGTCCTCCGGCAGCCCTTCGGTGATGCGGTAGGACAGGTTGCCCTCGGCAAGCGCGGTAAGGGCGCGGCCGAGCGTATCCATTACCACGCGGTTGGTCGCGGCCGCCTTGTCCTCGGCCTCGCGGCGCCGGCGGTCGAGTTCCTCGAGATAGACGGCGATCGCGAGATCCATGTCGAGGAAGGTGGCCTTGACCAGCGCGCCGAGATCGGCGGCCGGGCTGGTTTCGGCGTCGCGGCGGAACAGGGGGCGCCGTTTCGGTTTCCGCGAATCGAGCACGCCGGCGATGATCTGTTCGAGGATGAGCGCGTAACCGGCGATATACCAGCGCGGCTCGAGCCCGATCCTGGCGTGCACCTCGCCGACGCGGGTGACGGCGTCGACATAGTCGGTGTCGAACCGCGCCTCGGCGATGCGGGTCCAGTGGCCGGCCTGGCGGGATCGGGCCGTGCCGATCGAGGCGTCGGTGGCGAAGAAGGCACGGGCTTCCGGGCTGCGGCGGATGCGCTCGTAGAAATCCGCGAGTGCGGCCGGCACCGCCTGCGCAAGCACCGGCTGCATGTCCCGCAGACGGCCCCTGACCTGTTCGTCGAGCCCGATGAATTCCAGTCGCTGCGCGAACGTTTCCCGGCAAGTGTTCATCGTGGTTGACCCATTCTGTTGAATGCAAATATCTATGTTTTCGAATAATTAAGAGCCGCCTAACGTTACAATTTTAATTTCGATTATTGAGATACTGCATTCGACCAGGCTTGATCTGCACGGCAGGCGAATGTTCGAATTCCGGAAAACGAACATTGAAGCCGAGGATCGGGATGTTCGTTTCGGGCGGCTGGCATTCGGCGGCCCGCTGCGCGACAAAGGCTACCGCGGAAGGGAGACACAGATGACCATGACGATGAGCACCAATTCGGACCTGCAGCGGGCGCGCCGGTGATGGACGGCGCCTCGCCCCGCGCGGGAAGCCGCCGACAGGCCGAGATCATGAGCCTGTTGCAGGAAGCCGGGCGGGTCTCGGTCGAGGATCTGGCGGCGCGCTTCGGCGTGACGCCGCAGACGATCCGGCGCGATCTCAACGAATTGTGCGAGGTCCACCGCCTGACCCGGGTGCATGGTGGCGCGATGATCGCCTCCAGCGTCGCCAATCTCGCCTATGACGCGCGCAAGCTCGTGGCGCAGCCGGTCAAGCAGCTGATCGGCGAGGCGGCGGCGCGGCTGATCCCGGACAATTCCTCCCTGCTGATCAATCTCGGCACCACCACCGAGGAGGTCGCCCGCGCGCTCGCGCAACACACCGGACTGCTGGTCATCACCAACAACCTGCATGTTGCGGCTGAACTCTATCGTTCGCCCGGCGTGGAACTCATCATGGCCGGCGGCACGGTG
>JAKANG010000429.1 GCA_021812505.1 Pseudomonadota bacterium | reverse complement strand
TGCGCATCGCCGGGTGTTTCAAGAGGCGATCGTCCTTGGCTTCCTCAGCGTTCGCTTTCTGCACATAGCCGACAATGTGCGAAAACAGTGGTCCGCGTGGATAGGCGCGGACCTGTCCCGCTTCGGCCCGCACATTCGGAATTTCCGGCAGATAGACATTGACCTTGGAGAATTCCTCCCAGGACAGATCGCTGATCAAAAGCGGGTCCGACGGACGATCGAGCGCGACGGCGCCTTCCACCAGCGACCAGGCCCGTTGCGGATCGAACGGAAGCACCGCCGTGACTCCGTCGATCGCTTCGAGGTGCGTGCGCAGGCCGCGGCGGCGGAATTCCGCGATCCCGAGCTTCTTCATCAGATCGACGCCGCGCCGGCTCGTTGACAGGCGCACGGTCAAGGCCGCAACCGCTTCGGCGCGCTGCTGATCCGTGGCTTCCTTCGTAGGCTTCAACAATGTGAGGAACGCTTGCGTCTCCGCCGGATCCAGCCCGATGCGCTGCGCGAAACGCTGTCCGGCGTCGGTGACCTGCTCCAGCTTAGGCTTGTCCACCGCAGCCACGATCAAACGGAAATCGCGCCGGTTCACAGCCATCGGCACGCCAAAGCGGTCATAGATGATACCGCGCGGGGCCGGCGTCAGGTCGAAATTGAAAGTGTTCTGGACCGCGCCCTCTTCATAGGTCTCGCGTTCGAACAATTGCAGATTGGCCAGGCGCGCAATCAGCGTGGCCCAGCCCGCGGCGCCGACCATACCCAGCACAAAAGCCCGGCGGCCAAATATCGATCGTTCAATATCGTCAGATGAACGCATGGCTTCGATCCGAGTCTAATATGCCTCTCGCCCTTTTGGCGGCGAAAACAGAAAACCCGCAAACGGCGTCAACAGCGCCGTCAGCAATAAGGATATAGAAAACACACGCAGCGGCGGCATCGCCCCCAGCGAAAAACTCGCCGTGATGATCGCCAAAGCCGCGCACGCCAGCAGCGCCAACGCCGCCGCCATCGCACGCGCCAATGCGGCGTTTTCCGACAACCCTGCCGGCACCGCCAGCGCCGCAGCATAACCGCCGACATAGGCGAACGGCCACAGGCCCAAAGGACCGCCGCTGATCGTATCCTGCAACAGACCTAGCGCAAACAACACCACGGCCGAGCGCACCGACGGACCGCCGCGCGACCAGCCATAGGCCGCCCAGAGCGGCCCCAGCGGCCAATAGCCGGGGTCCAGCACATGCGACAGCACGCTCAGCTGCGCGAACAGGTACAGGACGACCAGACCGGCCGAGAACCAGAAGCGCGTGGAATCGTCGGAACCGTTGGCGAAACTCATTCGACGCCGCCATCGCGAGTGCCGGGATCGTCCGGCGGGCCGGGCGGCGGCGTGATGACCGGCTGCGCCGGCTTCAACTTTGGCGGAGCGGCAGGCGGCGTCGCCGCGACGGCAGGACGGGCGCCGGTAGCCGCTGGCGCCGCGCCTGGCGTGGAGCCGACGACCGGCGCGCCCAGCGGACGCGACAGGACGCGATTGCGCGCGGCTGCGTCCTGCAAGGCGGTTTCAGCGTTGGTTTCCAGCGGCGCGATTTCGATGTTCGGCAGCAGGCGCACGAAATCAGCGGCTTCGAGATCCGCTGCCGGCTTCACGCGCCAGCGCACCGGCGAGGCGCCGGGCGCGCCAGCTTCCTTCTTGTTGCCGCCCATCGATAGCGGGCTCAGTTTTTCGCGCACCGCATAGCCGACCAGCACGCCGCGCGGAAACAAACCTCCATCGCCCGAGGTCATGATGCGCTCGCCCGGCCGCAGGCGCGAAGCGTCCGACATATAGAGCATTTCCGGCTGTTCCGACCGGTCGCCCACCATGATGGCGCGCACGCGCGACGTCTCGCCCATCACAGGAATGCGGCTGTTCGGATCGGTCAGCAGCAGCACGCGAGACGAGCGCTTGCCCACGGAGGACACCCAGCCGACGAGCCCATACTCATTGATCGCCGCGAAACCGGTTTTCACGCCGACCTCGGCGCCGGCGTTTGCGATGCGCGCCGCCGAAAACGGCCCGGACGCTTCGCCAATCAGCCGCGCGGTCATCCCGGTCGCGAGCAATTCCGGCGGCAGGCCAAGCAACGCCTCGTACCGCGCCAAACGCTCGACACGCGCGTTCAGCTCCAGAATTTCCAGGCGCAGCTGCGTGTTCTCACTCTCCATCTGCTTCAGCGCTTCCGCCGCCTTGATGGAGTCGCGCGCCGTGGCGGCAAATTTGTCGACGGGCTGCGTCGCGCGCGCGCTCAGGGCGACGGCGTCATCGACGACGTTTGAGAATTGCCGCGCCACGTCATTGCCGGCCACGCTGGCGCCGGGACCGCCGGGCGTCAGACGCCCGCCGCGGGCGGCGACCAGGGCGCCCGCTACCGCGAGGAGCGCCAGGACGAACAACATCCCGCGCCCTCGTCCGCGCGCGTTGCCGCGCCTCCGTCCGCGTGCGCCTAACGCCATTAATCCGTCTCGCCTTCCTGGCCCTGAAAGATGAGGCCTTAAAACTTGCCCGCTTGAAGATGATTCAAGCGGGCAATGACATCCAAATTATGACTGCATCGCCATCTTGAGGCTCGGAAACCTAGATATCCGGAGCCAAAACGTGGCGCATTTCCTTAAGGTTTTCCAAGACCTTGCCGCAGCCCGCCGTCATCCCATGCTGAGCGCCAAGTTGCTCTTGCGGACCTAGCGCTGAACTGCCAGCCCAGTTTCTTGCTGTATTTTAGAACAAAGGATCCGTTCGCGCT
>JAKANG010000428.1 GCA_021812505.1 Pseudomonadota bacterium | reverse complement strand
CCGCTCACGCCGCCGCGTGACCAGAAAAAGTCCTCACGGAATCTGCTGGACAAAGCCTGCGCCACCAAGGCGCAGCCTTTCTGGACACACTCCTAGGTCGAAATCCCTCGCGAAGCCATCATCGTCGCCCTCTGGATGGACAGATGAACGGACGGCCGGCTGCATTCCCGACGACAGCGGCGCGCTCGCCGCTCAGTGGCCGTTGTAATAAGTCTGCGGGTAATATTGGCTCGGATAATAGTTTTGCTGATAATAGGTCGGCGACTGGTAAACCGGCGGATTATATTGAGGCGCGGGCGGAACGACCGCTGCCGGGATGTTCGCGGGCGGCAGGTTGGCGGACGGCGCGTAACTTGGCGCGAGTTCGCCGGGCTGGCCGTAATAGGTTTGCGCCCACCCCGGCGTCGCCGAGGCGAGCGCGACAAAACAGCCAACAAAGGTCAGGCGGACAGTGAAGCGCATCGCAAAGCATCTCCGGAGAGGTCAAAACACCTCCGGAAGATGCGCTGCGAAACTGTCGCCAAGCCTGCGGTCCGAGCGGCCGCCCGGAGGCGGCCGGCGCGCCACTCAGTGATGATGATGGCGACGGTGGTGATGACGCGGCGGCGGCACATAATTGAGCGTCATGCCGGCCACGCCGCCGGCCACGTTCAGGCCCGTCTGGGCATTGATCGACACCGGCTGGAGCGCGATCGTGCTGGCGTTGCCGCCAACGAGAACATTGGCGCCCAGCCCGACGCCGACGGTCACCGAACCGGTGGCGCCGCCGTAGGAGCCGGCGAGCGCGCCGGCGGGAGGAGCCGCGGTCGGTGCGAAAACCGCCCAGGCCAGAACGCCCTTCGCCGTCGCGCCGAGATCGACGCCGATCTTGGTGATCGACCCGGCATAATGTTCCGTATAGCCGCTATCCGCAGTGAAAACACAGTCCAACGCGCGATTCGAGGCGATGATCATTCCGGGACCGCCGGCGACCTGACAGTTCAGCGAGCCAACCTTGACCGAGTCCGCGGACGCGGCCTGGGCGGAAAATGCGAGCGCCGCCACGGAGGCGGCGAAAAGAACGGAACGCATGGTCATGGGGAAATCCTTCCTTCCACAAGGCGCGAGAACTTCCCGAACGTCCGGGAAATTCACGAGGCCCCCGCTCTCACCAGCCTGGGTCTTGCCTCGGCGCTGGCGCATTATCTCGCCGCGGGCTATGCCGTTGCAATAAAAAAAAAGTTCAGCGCGGATGACCGGCGCGACCGGGCTGGGCCGGGTCGCGCGAAGACAGTCAGATGAAGTCGATCTTCATGATCTCGTAGCTCTTGCCGCCGCCAGGCGTGTTGACCTCGACCGAATCGCCGACCTTCTTGCCGATCAGGGCGCGGGAGATCGGCGAAGAAATCGAAACCTTGCCGGATTTGACGTCCGCCTCCATGTCGCCGACGATCTGGTAACGCCGCTCGGCCTCGGTGTCCTCGTCGATCAGGGTCACGGTGGCGCCGAATTTGACCGTATTGCCGGAAAGCTTGCCGACATCGATCACATCCGCGCGGGAGAGCTTGTCCTCCAGTTCGGCGATCCGGCCTTCGTTGAGCGACTGCGATTCCTTGGCCGCGTGATATTCGGCGTTCTCCGACAGGTCGCCGTGGGACCTCGCTTCCGCAATGGCCTGAATGATGCGCGGGCGCTCCTCCTGCTGGCGGCGCTTCAACTCCGCTTCGAGGGCCGCATATCCGGCGACGGTCATGGGCAGCTTTTCCATTCTGCGACTCTTTCAATTCCTATGGCTCGCTCCGCCACGCGTGGCGAAACAGTCGACAAATCCCGCCGGCCTCCGGCGCGGCGTCGGGACAAAACGCGAGACGCGCCCCGGTTGGGGCGCGTCGCGTGCTGCTTTGCAGCAGACTCATGATGGAGCAGCCGCGGGCGCAGGTCAACCGCCCCTTCGCGCCACGATGGAACGCGAGCCGGCCAGATGACGATGAACGAATCTTCCTCGACCGCGGCCCGCCATCTTGTCAAGGAATCAAAACGGGAACAAACTCCGGTTCAAGCCGGCCCCGACAAGAACGCCGGCGGTTTTGGAGGGAAATTATGGCCGCCATCGCAAATTATTTGGTCGCCTTGAGCGCGGCTGGACAGATATGGTGCCTGGTCCTCGGCATGTTCCTGTGGCGGACGCCGCTTGGCGTCACCAATTACGATATGACGCAGGAATTCGCCAACGCCTCCGCCAAACTGGCTGCCAATCAGGGCCTTTACAACGGCTTTCTCGCCATGGGGCTGATGTGGTCGCTGGTCGCCGCGTCGCATGGCTTCGAACTCAAGGTCTTTTTCCTCGTCTGCGCGATCGTCGCGGGCTCGCATTGCGCAGCGACCGTCAGCCGCCGCATTTTCTATGTGCAGGCCCTGCCGGCCATCGCCGCGCTAACTCTCGTCCTCGCGGCCGGAAAATAGACCGAACGGCGGACGCTTCAGGCGAAATAATCCTGCAGCGCCCGTACTTCGAGATCTCCCGCGAGGAAAGCGCGGACGCCCTGCGCCGCGGCCCGAGCCCCGGCGAGAGTGGTGTAATAGGGCGCCTTGTGCAAAAGAGCGGCGCGGCGCAGCGAACGCGAGTCCGCGAGCGCCTGCGCGCCTTCGGTGGTGTTGAACACCAGCTGGACCCCGCCGTTCTTGATCGCGTCCACGACGTGGGGACGGCCTTCCGACACCTTGTTGATCCTTTGCGCGGCAATGCCGTGCTCATTGAGGAAACGCGCCGTGCCGCCCGTCGCCAGCACCTTGAAG
>JAKANG010000427.1 GCA_021812505.1 Pseudomonadota bacterium | reverse complement strand
CTGGCCATTCTTCTATGGCGACATGATGACCTATGCCCTTTGGCCTTATGCCTATTACAATCCGTTCTTCTTTTATGGGTCAGACTTTTTGTTGTCGTCGATTTTCTGGCCAGGCGAGGACATGTGCCCATTCTATGACTATTATGGTTACTGCTCGTCTTACGCCTATAACGATTACGGGCCCTATGGCGGCTATGGCGTATACGACGGTTATTACGGCGACTACGGCTATAACGACTATTCACCGTTCGACATCTACGGCTATCCGCTCAATGCGGAAGGCTATACCGCCTATTATCACGGACATCGCCATCATCGGCATCACCGGCATTACGCCAGGCGTCATCGTGTTGTCCCCGCCGTCGCGAGCGCCCCTGCCAATAGCGCCCCTGCCAATATGGAGCAGACTTGCGGCGGCCTGGCGCCCGGCGTCACGGATTTGCCGCTCGGCCAAATCGGGAGAGCGATACAAGCGACTGACGCGCAAAAGGCGATCCTCGATCAGGTCCAAGCGGCCTCGGACCAAGCCCGCGCGATCTTGAGCGCGTCCTGTCCGGCCATGGCTCCCCTGACGCCGGTCGGACGGCTTGACGACGTCGTCAAGCGGCTCCAGGCCATGGCGCAGGCGGTCGATATTGTGCGCGCGCCCCTGACGGCCTTCTATAACTCTCTCGATGACCAGCAGAGAGCTGAATTGGCCGCGGTCGAAAACCATGGCCGAATCAGGAACCGGGGCGTCGCCGTTAACCAGGCCCCGGCGCGGGATCTCGCTGCGCTCTGCAAGCAAGGCGCGCAAAGCTTTACCCTTGTGCCGGTTCGGCGTATCGAGGGCATTGTGAAGCCGACAGAGCACCAGGAAGCTGCGTTCGACAGCCTCAAGGCCGCTTCGACGGCCGCTGGATCGGACCTCAACGCATCCTGCCCTTCCACTCTGCCGCAAACGATGACGGGCCGCCTGGAAGCGGTTTCCATGCGGCTGAAAGCGTTGGAACAAGCAGCCAATACGGTGAAACCGGCCTTGAAGACGTTTTACGCTTCGCTGAGCGATGAGCAAAAAGCGCGCTTCAACATAATGGGCGGCATGCGTGCGGCGGCGGCGCCGCAAAGCCAGAACAACCCCGGGGCGGGGCCTTAGCTGTCGCCATAAGCGTGAGTTTTTGAGCTCTTCGAGTCCCATCCCGGAATGGCGTGGTGAGAAAGGCGCGAGCCAATGAAGGCGCTTTTTCCTCTGGCGGCGCGGACGCCGCGTGGAGTCCTCCTCCCGGCGCCGCCTTGCAAACGTCGAAAAATCGCCTTTCGCCGAGAAATTGCCTAAACTGGCGAAATGTTCGACTCCCGTTTCCAGACCTTCGACGAAACCGCCGATCCTTCGCTCGGCGCTCCCAGGCTGAAAATGCTGCGCGCGCGATTGGCGGCGATGAATCTCGACGGCTTTCTCGTTCCGCGCGCCGACGCCCATCAGAATGAATATGTCGCGCCCTGCGAGGAGCGTCTGGCCTGGCTCACAGGCTTCACCGGCAGCGCCGGATTCGCGGTGGTCCTCGCCGACAAGGCCGCGCTCTTCGCCGATGGCCGCTACGCCATCCAGGCGCGCGAGCAGGTGGATGCAAAGGCGTTTTCGATCGTCCCGCTCGGCGAGACGCCGCCGAGCGAATGGCTGGCGAAAAACGCAAAAAAAGGCGCCCGCGTCGGCTTCGATCCCTGGCTGCACACCGGGGGGCAGGTCGCGCGTTTCGAGGCGGCGGTGAAAAAGGCCGGGGCGAGTCTTGTCGCGGTGGACGAAAACCCGATCGACCTCCTGTGGGCCGACCGCCCCGCGCCGCCGCTCGGCCGCGTCGTCCTCCATCCCAAGAAATACGCCGGAGAGCCCGCCGAAACCAAACTGAAACAGGTCGCCAAGACGCTGGCCGCCGACGCGCTTCTGGTCAGCGATCCCCACGCCCTGGCCTGGGCCTTCAACCTGCGCGGAGCGGACGTCGCCCACACGCCGATCGCGCTCGGCTACGCCTTGATCCCGCGCCGGGGCAAGCCGCGCCTCTTCCTCGACCCGGAAAAGTTTTCCGCGCGGATCGCCCAGTCGCTGGCGAAACTAGCGCAACTCGCGCCCCCCAGCGCCCTGCCCGAAGCGTTAAAAGCGCTTGGCGGCAAAAAGCAGAAAATATTGTTCGACTCGGCGACGGCGCCGGCGCGCCTCAGCCGGCTCTTCACCGAAGCCGGCGGCGATGCGGAAATCGGAGCCGACCCCATCGCGTTGCTGAAGGCGCGCAAGAATGCGACGGAGCTGGCCGGCGCCCGCGCCGCCCATCTGCGCGACGGCGTCGCCATGGCGCGCTTTTTGTGCTGGTTCGACCGCGCCGCGCCCAGGGGCCGGCTCAGCGAAATCTCGGCGGCCCAGGCGCTGGAGACTTTCAGGCGCGACACCGGCGCCTTACGCGATATTTCCTTCCCGACCATTTCCGCCGCCGGCCCCCACGCCGCCCTGCCCCATTATCGGGTGACGGAGAAATCCAACGCGCGCATCGGCAAGGGCGTCTATCTGGTCGATTCCGGCGGCCAATATCTCGACGGCACCACCGACGTCACACGCACGCTTGCGGTCGGCCGCCCCTCCAAAGAGGCCAGACGCGCCAATACGCTCGTGCTCAAAGGCCACATCGCCATTGCGCGCGCCGTCTTTCCCACAGGAACCAGCGGCGCGCAGATCGACGCCTTCGCGCGGCGGCCCCTATGGGAGGCGGGGCTCGATTTCGACCATGGAACCGGCCATGGCGTCGGC
>JAKANG010000426.1 GCA_021812505.1 Pseudomonadota bacterium | reverse complement strand
GTTCGACGACCTGGCTGTAGAGCGCGCCTTTCCCGAAGCCGAGGTCGCCGACCGAAACGACCGTCAGGTCCAAGTCGGTTTCCTCCTTGGCGCATTGGAACGCCGGCTGGCCAAGATAATTCAGCACCCAGTCGCCGCTGCGGTTGGCTCCCGCCTTGAGCGCCTTGCTGTATTCGGCGGCCGTCTTGTGGGCGCCAAGCCGCAAGGTCTTCCAGATCGGGAAATCGCGCCTTTCGGCTTCGACCAGCGTCAATTCGCCGCGCAGAAAACGCTGGAGCCCGGCTTCGCCGCCCATCCGTTTCATGAGCGCGCTCATGTCTTCGGCGCTGATATTGGTCTTTTCGACGTTCATAGGTCCTCTCCCTGGGCTGTTGCGCAACCTCTTGTCCGAGGCGGAAACTCACCGCGCCGACCCCGCCGCCGCCCGGCGAAGCCAGTCTATCCATTGGACGAGCGCTCCCCTCGCGGGGAGCCTGAACGTGGCCGGCATTCTCGCGCGCCTGTCGCCGATGTCAATAAGACAATCGCGAAGCGCCCAATAAACGCCTTGACGCAGGCGCCTGGAACCAGCATGGTGCGGCGCTCAATCGGGTTTCCACAGGATTGCTTCGCAATCCGTGAAATCGCTGTGGCGTGAAAATCCTTCAAGTGGCGGGGGATTTTTCGCGCCGGCGGAATAGCAAGTTCCGCATCAAACATTCGGAATTTGGTATGACGCATTCGAACATTCTTTGCGGGATTTCGATTATCGGCTAGCCGCGAAGCTGGCTGGCGCCGTCATGTCTCCCTCAAAACCTCGCGAGATCGACGCCCCGGCCAGAGCCAGGGGGAATCATGTCCGTCTCTATGCCGTTGAAGCTTTACAACACGCTCACCCGCGAGCGGGAGGTCTTCGCGCCGCTCGACGAGCGCAACGTGCGGCTCTATGTCTGCGGGCCGACGGTCTATGACTTCGCCCATATCGGCAACGCCCGGCCTCTGATCGTTTTCGACGTGCTTTATCGGCTGCTGCGCGAGAAATATGGCGCGGATCATGTCACCTATGTCCGCAACATCACCGACGTCGACGACAAGATCAACGCCCGCGCCGCCGAGCGCGGAATCACCATCCGCCAATTGACCGAAGAAACCAACCGCGTCTTCCAGCAGGATGTCGCGGCTCTGGGCTGTCTGCCGCCCAGCGTTCAGCCCCGCGCGACGGAACATATCGCCGAAATGATCGCGATCATCGAGCGCCTGATCGCCCGCGGCCACGCCTATGCCGCGGACGGCCACGTGCTGTTCGACGTGCCCTCCATGCCCGATTATGGCGCGCTGTCGCGCCGACCGCTGGACGACATGATCGCCGGCGCCCGCGTCGAGGTCGCGCCCTACAAGAAGGGCGAGATGGATTTCGTGCTGTGGAAACCGTCGAAAGAGGGCGAGCCCGGCTGGGACAGCCCCTGGGGTTTCGGGCGCCCTGGCTGGCATATCGAATGTTCCGCCATGTCGCACAAGCATCTCGGCGAAGTCTTCGACATCCACGGCGGCGGCATCGACCTCGTCTTCCCCCATCACGAGAACGAAATCGCCCAGACGCGTTGCGCGTTTGGCCACAATATCATGGCCAAGGTCTGGATGCACAACGGCTTTCTGCAGGTGGAAGGCGAGAAAATGTCGAAGAGCCTCGGCAATTTCATCACCATCCACGACTTGCTGCATTCGGACAAATTCGGCGGCAAGGCTTGGCGCGGCGAGGTACTGCGCCTCGCCATGCTGCGCGCGCATTATCGTCAGCCGATCGACTGGACCGTGAAAGCGCTCGACGAGGCGGAAAAGACGCTTTCGCGGTGGTACGGCATATTGCGCGCCCATGGCGTGACGGCGGACAGCGCGCGCGAGGCGCCCCTTCGCGCGGCTTTCGTCGAGGCCTTGTGCGACGATCTCAACATCCCGCGCGCCATGGCCGACCTGCACGCCATGGCGGGAAAAGCCGAGCCGCGCGAAGAGGACAGTCAGACCGCGAAAGCCGAAGCAGAAAAGCTCGCCCGCGCCGCCGGGCTGCTCGGCCTGCTCGAGGGCGATCCCGCCGCTTGGGCGCATAAATCGCCCGAGCTGAAGGTCGAGGCGGCGGAAGTGGAAAAACTTGTGGCCGAACGCCTCGCCGCGCGCAAGGCGAAGAATTTCGCCGAATCCGACCGCCTGCGCGACCTGCTCGCCGGCATGGGCGTCAAGCTCAAGGACGGCAAGGACAAGGCGACAGGCGAACCGACCACCGAATGGGAGGCGGCGGGATGACCCACCCCTCCGACGACAAGGAAAAGGACTGGCGCGCCTCGCTGCCTTTCCCGCATCACTGGCTCTATTACATCGCCGCCAAGATCCTGGTGCTGGCGCTGGTCGCCGGCTTCGCGCTTCATTGGTATGGGCTGCTGTGATGGCCGAAAAGATCGCTTTGCGCCCCGCCCTGCCCGCCGACGCGCCAACGCTTGCCGAGTTGTTCCGCGCCAGCGTCGAAGAGCTGGCGCGGGAGGATTACAGCGAGGCGCAAGTCGAGGCCTGGGCGGCGCTCGCCGACGACGAGGCGGCTTTCGCGCAAATGCTCGCGAGCGAACTGACCATTGTCGCGCTCGTCGGCGGCGAGATCGCGGGCTTCGCCAGCCTCAAGGGGGCCGATTGTCTCGACATGCTCTATGTCCACCCGGCCTTCGCCCGGCGCGGCGTCGGGACCGGCCTGTGCGAGGCGATGGAAAGGCTCGCCGCCTCGCGCAAGGCGCGGGCGCTCACCGCTGAAGTTGCGGATTGCGCAC